>JAJZOA010000133.1 GCA_021852225.1 Planctomycetota bacterium | reverse complement strand
CTATCGGAGCAGGCTGCGGTGAATTATCATTCGGCGATTATTCAGGCCGACAAGGCCGAAGTGTCACAAATTCAAGTCGTTATTCAGAATTCAATGAAATCCAGCAATGTCAAAGGCGTCCTGAGTGGTGCTGACGCGTTAAAGGCTGCCAAAGATCAACTCGCGTCCGATCAATCGGATCTCGGCATTGCTCAAACCGCGACAGGCGGTCAAGCCGTTTCCTTCATGGGCCGTGGGCGCAAGGCTTCGCGCATTGTCTATATTATTGATCATGCCGGCGGCATGTTGGATAACTTCGGGTTTGTGGAACGCAAGCTGGACGGTTCAATCAGCAGGCTCTGGGTAAATCAGTCCTTCGCCGTCATCATTTTCCGCAAACGCTACAAAATTCTTGGCCCGTCGGCTCGAACGGGTCAACTGGAGCCGGCTACCAACGAAGTCAAGCAGGAAGTGCGAACCGCACTCAAACGGATTCAGCCGCAGGGGCCTAATGCCTACCGCCTGAATTATTTTCTAGGCCCGTTTCAGGCGGCATTCCGGATGCGCCCACAAATCATTTACTTTCTTAGCAACGGTTCTTTTGATCCCCGGCTTGTCCCCGCAATCCACCAATTGAATCAAAAGAGCAAAGTCCGCATATTTACGTTCGCGTTTTTCAATCATGATCCGATATTCAATGCCCAGCTTAAGAAAATTGCCTCGGAAAACGGGGGCCAATACAAGCTGGTGACCCGGTAAGGCGGCTGCCCGGTAATAAGTTTTGCCACCGTCTGTCGCGCTGGCTCACGACCATCCGGCATAGGGATTTTATGCGTCTGCCTCACCATACCGCATGATGGCGGCAGGTCGGTTTATGGCCTTAGCTCCGTTGGTCGGCACCCTTAAACGTCTGCAACTGCTTTGACATGTTTTTTGAGAATCTTCATGTGACGGCCAGTCATCGGCAGTTCGATTTAACCGATTGCTGATTCCGCCGGTGTCGGTCCGCGGGAAATTGAACGTCCGAACCCAAAATGGCGACGGATATTCCGTTAAGCCGTCGGCCCTCGTCGTGGTTTGCCATTGACCCGATATTTGCTTCGGGGCGAAAATCGGAAACGGCGCGTGCTAACATTTTCGGCGCTTCGGGTGGTTCAGGCACGTCGGCTTCAGCACACAGCGCCTTTTGGCGCGATGGCGGTTCCTATGCCGACAATCGGCAACTACCGCTGAATGCACAGGGAAACTTCAGGCGATAGGCGGACGGCTTTATAGCGCAGTGAGGTGCGTGTATATTCCCCGACAGATGATAGTGAAGCCCTATTTAATTACCGACAGCCTGATTGCATCCTTCTGGACGGCGGAAATTCTGCTGCAAATCTGGGGCGTTCGCGTGGCCCAGTTTTTTTCCATGCGCATGCCACGTGTGGCCGCAGCGCCCCTTGCGGCGGTACACCCGTCGGTGGCGGTGATTCTGCCGATTAAAGGCGTGGATTCCTGCACTGAACAGAATATTGCGGCATTATGCCGTCAGCATTATCCCAACTATCGGCTGATATTCAGTGTCGAATCCATTGACGATCCGGTGGTGAAACTGATCGAAAACATCTCCGCCGGCAGATCCGACGGTCGGGTGGCGCTGGTGGTGGCCGGAGCCGCGACGGATCGCGGACAGAAGGTGCATAATCAACTCGCCGCGGTGGCCGCCACCACCGAAGAAGACCAGATTCTGGCGTTTATGGATGCCGATGCCTGTCCGGCATCGGATTGGCTTCATGCGCTGGTAACGCCGCTGACCTATGGGCCGCATATTGGCGCGACCACCGGCTACCGGTTCTACGTGCCGGCCGGCCCAAGCGGAGCAAATGACACGCTCTGCGTGCTTAACAGCCTGGTGGGAAGTTTGATGGGGCCGTACCGCCGCACAATGGCATGGGGTGGATCGATGGCGATTCGCCGGGCGGATTTTTTTTCCTACGGAGTCGACGCCCTCTGGCAGGGGGCGCTGAGTGACGATTACGCACTGTCCTATTGCGTGCGGAGAAAAGCCAGAACGCGGATTCATTTTGTGCCGCAGTGTCTGGTGGCATCGGCGGCCTCATTTAACTGGCATTCGTTGAATGAATTCGCCGTGCGGCAATACCGTATCACCCGGATTTGCGCGCCGCGCGTATGGCTGGCGGCAATCAGCGGGGCTCTGCTGTTTGTTTTTGCGCTGCTTTCTTCCCTGGTGATCACCCTTGAGGCGGTGGATTTTCATCGCACCGATTTCTGGATTCCGCTGGCCGTCTTTCTGGTGATTTATCTGTTAAGCTGCCTGCGCGGGTATATGTTATTGCGCGGCGGACGGCGGCTGCTGCCCGGTCACGAACCAGAACTCAAAAGGGCGCGGCATTATTTTATCATTGGATTTCCACTGATGCAGATGGTCAATGCGTTTTTTATCCTGCGGTCGGCAGTGGGAAGCCGGATTGTCTGGCGCGGCACTGAATATCAGATGAACGGACTGGGCCGAACGCGGATTGTAACGCGGTGAAACGTGGGTCGGAGAGTGTGCAGGACGCTCTGCGTAGAAAAAGCATCATGCCCCCGCGACTATCGGAAAAAAATCACCTTGGTTTCAGCGTCGCGGCCGTGGATCGCCCGTCGGGTATTTTTATCGCGGACGATGAAAATAAAATCAACGATCAGTCGGCAACCCGCCAGAAAATTGCCGACCAAAGTGATTGGCGGCGTGGCGAAGAATTATAAAACCAGGAAAAGGGTGCCCCGGCGCGTCTAGGCGGACGGCTTCCGCTGGGCGGCCACAAAGGCCATGCGCATCTGGTATAGAGCTCCGCCGATAAGGCTCTCTTCCGCGGCGGAAAGATTGCCTTTGCTTTTTTCCTGAATAATTCCGAGCAGGTCAATATAAAGCCGCGCCAGGTCCATATCCCGGGGCCGGGCTTTACCGCTGCCGTCGGGCAACTGACCCAGTGCCATGAGAATCTGTGTGGCATATTGCTCCACCAGAAGTTCAAAGGATGCGGACGGCAGGCTGCCGCGGGCCGTCGCGCCCGTCGCCGGCCGCGGATTGTCGGCTGATTTTTCCGTTGTCGCCTTGGCGGCCGGAATATCACCGACTTTTTCCGCAAGCTGTTCCTTTTCTTTTTCAGCCTGCGATTTCCAGTCATCATCGACATGGATTGCCGGTGCGGTTTTTGGGGACGTATCTGGTTGGTCGTTCATGTGTTTCTCCATTCAAGCCGCGATCGAACCTTTCTCGGTTATGCCATCCATGTTACCATTCACAGACGGTTGGTACACGCGCGGCAGTGTCTGCCTGTTGCGGAGCCGATAAAGAACATTTTACCGGGTGTTTGGAATGGAAGAAATATTCTCTCAACTTGTCTATCAGAGTCCCCTGGTCACGCGGAATGCGTCGGCGGAAATGCTGGAAGTGTTTTCGCCGCAGCGGAAATTTTCAACCTGGCGGCGGATCTGGCTGGCGCTGGCCGAAGCCCAGCAGCAATTGGGACTGCCGATTACCGATGAGCAGTTGAATCAGATGCGGGCGCATCTGGATGATGTGGATTTCGCCGAGGCCGCCCGTCAGGAACAGCGGCTGCGCCATGATGTAATGGCCCACCTGCACACGTTCGCCAAGGTTGCACCCGCGGCCAAGGCGATCATGCACCTTGGCGCGACTTCCATGGACATTGTGGACAATACGGATGTGCTGCTGTTGCGCGACGCGCTGGAAATAATCGTGCGGAAACTCGCCGCCGTCATTGATCGGCTGGCGGTCTTTGCGGTAGCCAATCGCGATCTTCCGGTGCTTTCTTACACCCATATTCAACCAGCGCAACCCAGCACGCTGGGCAAGCGGGCGGTGCTCTGGTGTTACGATTTTGTGCTGACACTGGCGGACCTGGAACTGCGACTGCAAACTCTGATGCTGCGCGGCATCAAGGGAACCACCGGCACACAGGCATCTTTTGTTGAACTTTTCGGCGGTGACCAGGAAAAAGTGCGGCGGCTGGAATTTGCGGTTGCCGAAAAGCTGGGATTCAAACGGGTTCACCCGGTTTCCGGTCAGACCTATTCACGCATTGTGGATGTGCAGATTATCGCGTCGTTGGCGGCGGTGGGCGCGGCGGCCCATAAAATGGCACAGGATGTTCGCCTGCTTTCCGCCTTTAAGGAGGTCGATGAACCTTTTGATGAGGAGCAGGTGGGATCTTCGGCCATGGCTTATAAGCGCAACCCGGTTTTATGCGAACGCGTGACCGGTCTGGCACGCTGGTTGATGGGCATCGTGACACAGCCGCTTTTTACCGCCGCCCAGCAGATGTTTGAACGCACGCTGGACGATTCCTCAAACAAGCGCCTTTCCGTGCCGGAGGCGTTCCTGACCACGGACGCAATTCTGGATATTCTGTTTAAGGTTTCCGGAGGACTGGTGGTGAACCGCAGCGTCATTGAACAGCGACTGAATGCGGAACTGCCCTTTATGGCCACGGAAAATGTGCTCATGGCCGCGGTGAAGGCCGGTGGCGACCGGCAGGATCTGCATGAGCGTATTCGCCGACATTCCATGGCCGCAGCGCTGCAGGTCAAGGAGATGGGCAAGTCGAACGATTTAATGGAGCGATTGCGCGGTGACCCGGCGTTTGCCGGCGTAGAATTAAGCCGGGTCATGGATGCCCGGCAGTATATTGGCCGATCGGCACAGCAGGTGGATGAATTTGTACATCAGATTGTCGAACCTATTCAGCAGCGGTATCGCGGCAAGCTTGAACGCAAGGTGACAATTAAAGTGTAACCACGCCAGTGCCGCGTTCAGTAAAGCGGTCGCCAAATCCTGGCCTTCACCCCGGGACCTTGTGTTATGCCAGATCGCCCTCGACAACGCGCAAACATTGCAGCGGGACATAAAATTTCAAATATCGGCCGCCATTGGTATAGAGCGGTCCATTCGGGGAATCCACCAGCACCGTGGCGCGACTGGTGACGCGGTTCACGCGTCCGCGATGAAGCCTTCCCGCGGATTCAAATTCCACAATGCTGCCGACATGAATGGCGTGATGAATTTCCGCGCGCTGGCGCGGCGTCACCAGGTTATGCCGTGATTGCGTGTGACCGAAGATATTGGCAATAAGTGTTTTGAATCGGGGCTTTGCGCAACTGGATTCACCGCAGGCCAGCAATTCAAGCAGATGAATCATTTCATGTTCCATAATCCGCTGAAGGGCGCTGATGCGGTCAGGGCAATGCAGCCCACCAACGCTCACCGATTCAGCAGGATCGCGGAAATTGCTGAACAGGAGATGTCCGGAAACCGCGATTTCATATTCCGGCCGGGACATGCCCAGCATGTTCCGGCGGCGGCGTGTAATGGTTTTGCCGCCGGCGCTGGTCATCGTCGGGGAAAGTCGAAAGACCACGGGCAAGCCCGATTTTTCCGCCACTGTTTGTTGAATCCAGCGATGGAAAAAAATGGCGTCATACATGCCAAAAATAAATCGCAGGTCCTCCGGCGGAAGCGACGTGAAATTGGGATTGGTGTAATGGCTCGAAACGCTGGCAAGCATCTGACGGACCAGTCCGGTTTTGTCCGCAATTTCCGCCTGCGTAAAACGTAGCAGCAGTGGATTGGTCGGTGGGGCCGCGGGCATATTGACCGATGGCGGGGGTGCCGGGGTGGAAAAAAGTTCAGATCGGGTGTTCATGCGGCCAATTCCGTTTGGTCAAACTTGTGTTCGTAAGGGATCAGTCATCTGGCTGGGTGGCGGGCGGCTTATCATCCGTGTCAGGAGTCTCGGCGCTGCCGATGCGCCGGGCGTCCCGTGCGGTAAAAATGCCGCAGGTTTCTTCGGCCTGGTCAAACATGATCACAACCTTGCCCGCGCGCAACTGGGTCATGACGTCATGCACCATTTCGGGCAGCGGCGTTTCCTGGTGGCCGTGAACGGCTCCCTGGCGGGTGACATAGTCTTCAATGATGGATTGAAGCGTGTCCGGGCGTAATTCTTCATAAGGAATGATCATGGTGTCTGTATTTCCTGTGCCATCGCAGGCGGGCTGTCAATGGCCGCGCCGGGGCGATTGGACAACATTTCGGCGTGGGGTACCAGATCGTCGGTGACCGCGTCAATCCATCCGCCACCTAAAAGCCGCTGGTCATCATAGCAGACCACGGCCTGGCCCGGTGTAATGGCGGCAACCGGAGTATCAAATTCAACCAGCAGTTCATTGGCACCGTTGAGTACGGCGGTGGCCGGGGCAGGAGGCGAGTTATAGCGCACCTTGGCCGTGACGCGAATGGGGCGTTGCGGCCGGTTTGTCAGCCAGTTCACTTCCTTGGCCAAAAGAGCCCGATGCAACAGGCCTTCGCGCGGGCCTACACGCACTGTGTTGGAATTGGCGTCTATTCCGGTTACGTAAATCGGATAGCCGAAGGCCACACCCACGCCGCGCCGCTGGCCGAGCGTGAAATTCTGATGTCCGGCGTGCTGTCCGACGACTTGTCCGGAGGCATCCACAATGTTGCCGGGCTTAAGCGTCTGCGGAGAACGCTTTTGCAGAAGATTCACATAATTGTTGTCCGGAACAAAGCAGATTTCCTGAGAGTCGGGTTTGTCATGTACCGGCAGGCCAAGTTCGCGGGCCATGGCGCGCACTTCTGATTTTGGAAAATCGCCAACTGGCAGCAACATGCGGGGAAGTTCGTCGGGCGGCACGCCAAAAAGAACATAGCTCTGGTCTTTGGCGGTATCCGTGCCGCGCCATAATTCAACTTCGCCACTCGAATCGCGATGAATGCGGGCATAATGGCCGGTGGCCACATAATCCGCGCCCAGGGCGCGGGCATAACGCGCCAACTTGCCGAATTTCAGGTACTCGTTGCAGCGGACGCAGGGGTTTGGCGTGCGGCCACGGTTGTATTCACCTACAAAATAATCAATGATGCCACCAAAATCCCGCTGAAAATTCAACGCATAAAATGGAATGTCCAATAACCCCGCCACATAGCGTGCATCGGCGGCATCTCCGGTGGAACAACAGCCCTGATGGTGTGCTTTAGGTCCACCACCGGCGCTGGTCATGGCCGAAGGCTTAAGCGGGGCGCAGGCGACGGGCGTATCGTCATCGGCACCCGCCGGGTCGTTGCCCAGACGCATGAATACGCCCACACAGTTGTATCCTTGCTTTTTCAGCAGCGCCGCCGCTACGGAGCTATCCACTCCGCCGGACATGGCTATCACCACTGTTTTCCCGTTTGCGGGCACTTGAAAACCTCTGTACGTTTTGCGCCAGCGGCCAATGGGCCGTGACCGGCAGAACAATCGGCCGGATTATAGCGGCTTTTCACATTTGTTTCACCGATTCATATTGCGGCTTGCCCAGAGCCATGCCGGCAAGGTTGCCTCTCTATCGGCCTGGCCGGATATTCAGTGGGCCAACGGCGATTGCCGCACCGGTTGCCGCCGCGGGGAACTATAATTCAAGTGATTTCCGAGGTAATCTTAGGCGGTTGCTCCAGCGTTTTAAGCACCGGACAGGTGTGGATCGCATTGCGGACACGCGGATGGAGTTCGGGCGGTAATTGCGACAGTACATTTTTCAGTTTAACGGTCATATCCCCCAGACGGGAAGGATTAGTCACATATGTTTTGTTCACTGCGGCTTCTATGCCTGTCAGCGGATGACCGTGCTGCTTTGCGGTCAGCAGGGCGAGCATCATTTCGCAGGCGGCCAGTGCGGCCGGCACAAGATCGGTCGGGCCGGGGCCGGTGGCGGTACCACCACTTTTAACAGGCAGGTCGATGCGGAATGTCCAGTCCGGTCCTTTGACGTCTATGGCGAATGGGCCGACTTGGGTCAGGGTAATCTCGGTAGCCATGTCAATTCTCCAAATACACGGGCCGTTACAACTTCGGGCACCCGGTGTTCTAATGTTAAGAGTATTGCATTCCTAATACGACCGTCCAAATCTTAATTGTAATTTAATTCCTATATTGCATTATAACGATAGATAGCTTACAATCAATATATTCGCTAGTACGAATAATATTGTCATCAGATTCGTATTTTGCGCGTTTGTCTGGCCGTGGAGACCTAATGGGCGGTTGAATCCGACGCTGCGAATTCTAACGGTGTGACATTTTGTCCCGAACGGCCATGCGGACCATTGCTTTGCCGAGTCTGATTTCTTATCATAGTCCTCATGAAATGAGAGGAGAGAATTGGCCTTGCGGTTTAGCGGGCAATTGGCCCGGTGCATGGTAGGCGGAGCGGGAGGCACGGGGATCGTGCTTGCGGAATCCTTATTTGCATGGAAGGCCAGGATAACCTATGACCCAACTGATGACTTCGGTTCAAACCCAGGCGTCTGAACAATCAGCAATAACCACGCAGCGAAAGCACGTGGATGTCCCCGCCGGACTTTGGCTGGCATGTCCGGGCTGCGGCGAAATGGTGTATCGCAAGGAAATGGAAGCAAACTTCCATAGCTGCCCGCGATGCAGTCATCATTTTCGCGTTAGTGCCCGTCAGCGCGTGGACATGCTGGTGGACATCGGCACTTTTGAAGAAATAGACAAGCGGATGGTGTCCGCCGATCCCATTTCATTTAATGCTCGCAAGAGTTACAAACAACAACTGCTGGAAGCCCAAAAGGCATCCGGCTCATCAGATGCGGTAATTACCGGAAAAGGGTTTGTAAAAGGCCGGCCGATGGTTCTGGCGGCGATGGACTTTTTCTTTCTTGCCGGTTCAATGGGATCAGTGGTGGGGGAAAAAATAACCCGCGCGATTGAACTGGCAACGGCGGAGCATCTGCCCCTTGTAATCGTGTCCTGCTCGGGCGGTGCCCGCATGCAGGAAAGCACCGCCAGCCTTATGCAGATGGCCAAAACATCGGCGGCGCTGGCCCGGCTGCATCGTGCCGGAGGACTGTTTATCAGCCTGCTGGCCGACCCGACTACCGGCGGCACAACGGCAAGTTTTGCAATGCTCGGCGATATTATTTACGCCGAACCAAAGGCAATGATTGGTTTCGCCGGACCTCGCACGATTGCCAATACAATTAAAGTGGAACTGCCCGATGGGTTTCAGCGGGCGGAATTCCTGGTCGAAAAAGGATTCGTGGACCGCATTGTGCCGCGATCCGAACTCCGATCAACGCTGGCACGGGCGTTTGATTTCTTCGGCAGATAACACCGCCCGGCCTTCCCGCGGGGGATATGGTCACTTGCGTTTCTCACCGCCTGCGTTGCAATTCCCTGTAAAATATTTCTGCAGGACACAATAAAAAAGGCGACCGCTGATGGTGCGGTCGCCTTTGGGTGTTGATATATAAATTTTTCGTATCGCCAATTTTACCAGGATGAAGGCACCGTGACCGTATGCGGAGTAAAATTCGGCGACCAGCGAAGCTGCCACAGTTGGGCCAGCGGCACCGTGTGGGCGGACCCATCCGTATAGACCACGTTAATCTGATTCAAATGCCGGTTCACGCAGAAAATGCCCATTTCATCGTTATTGGAAAGTGTCGAATTGCCAATATTCAGATTGGTTGGCACCGGGTCCAGCGACTGCGGTGCCGCATCCACCCAGATGGCATCGGCAAACAATGGTTCATCGGGCAGCAGCGCGCCCTGATACGCACGGGGATCAAACATTGGAAGATTACCCTGCACAATTGTGCCTTTGCCGCGATCCGTGAAAGTGCCGTTTGTGACCACCATGCCATTCAATGTATAGCCGCCATGAAATGAAACGCTTCCTGCCGCATAGATATCTCCATTAATGGCGGTTTGGCCATGAAAATCCACATTTCCCAACGCCACAATGTTCATGCTGACCGAACCGCCGGCCTGATTGGATGGAAACTGGCCGGAAATATCCACATTGCCGCTTACCAGCAATGTGCCGGATCCGATAATGGTGATCTGACCCTTTGGCGAAAAATCGCCGTTGATAATTTGTATTGGATGAATAGAGAAGTCCAGCGCAGCGCCGCCGGAACCACCCTGTCCACCACCCTGTGAAGAAACCGGCCATGGCGAGTCTGAGGCGACCATCTGATCGTATATTTCAGTCACATTGGGTGGTTCAAGTCCCTGAACATTCTGTTCAATTGAACCACTGACGCCGGAATTTCCATTGAACGAAACAGATCCCCCCGAAATAACGTTTCCCTGAACTGAAGAACCGCCCACGCCCGACACGCTGCTGGCCGAATACACGTTGCCGTAGAACTGATCATTTCCGCCCAACGTGGCGGAACCCAGGGATGATACCGCCCCCGCACCGCCGCCCGGGCTGGCGTTTTTGTTTAAGCCATAGCTTGCCACGGTATTTGCCAACCAGGGATAACCCGGTGAATAAGGCGGGCCCGACATGTTAATCGAACCCCAGGCTAGACTCGCCGTACCCACGCCGCCCGACGGTGTGGCCGCGTCCGGGCAAATCACATTGCCGGCCATATTGGTGTCAAAAGATTTCAATTCCTGATACCAGGTCCCCGCGGGTGTGAAATAATCGGAGGGCATCGCACTCCGATAGTGCGTTGCATATTCATTGGCAGCCAAGGCAAGCTGATGAAGGTTGGAAAGGCAATCGGCCGTACGG
Source organism: Planctomycetota bacterium (assembly GCA_021852225.1). The sequence goes on along the minus strand of JAJZOA010000133.1, from coordinate 845 downwards.
GCCAATTCTCGGGCGCGCGTCAAACCGCCAATGACAAGGCTGATCAGTATCCCGACAATCGCCACGGCGATCAATAACTCTGTCAGGCTGAAGCCTCTGGAATGTCGTCTGGCATCCGGTGGCGTTTGGCGGACCGTCAACCGGTCGCGGAACGCCGGTGCTCGCAATTTTGCATCGACCATCATAAAACAACTCCTGCCAGAGACGCGTTCCGGCGGTATGCAAATCCGACCGGGCCTGACAAATTCGGACCGGTTCGGGCGCCTCATCGCGGCAGTCTGATGCTTCGCCATCGCGGTGAAGAGCGGAGTCTGCGAATTCCACAGTCTCCTTATAATCTCTTTCTTCGGCGATTCTTGTCCGCTAAATCAGCGTTTTTTTAAGCCAAGTTTGTGGCCGTGAACCCGCCGCCGGATTGCGTCTGAAAATATCGGCACGCTGTTTAAAAGAAGTGGCAATACGCGGTTATATGACCTTGTGGAAAAAATAAAAAATTATTTTCAATTGCCCGCAAAGTTCCGGAAAAATCATCCATTTCCAAAGTAGATGTGTGCATGTTATCGGCTGCGGGCGGGGGCTGGAACTTCACAAGTCCGGTACCGCTGCGGCATTTGAATGGCGCGGAAAATAACGGCGGGTAGGCGAGCGCTCCGCGGGCGCGCGATCGTTTCATTGTTCAGATTTTATTTCCCACGCGGCCATGGCCTGGGCTAGTTCGCCGCGAAGGCGTTCATATTGGTCCTGTGTGCGCTTAAGTTTCGCCGGTACGCTGGCAATAGCCGGGTCCGCAAACGATTCCTCGCAGGTTCGCAATTCCGCTTCGTGTCGGGCAATCAGTTTTTCAA
>JAJZOA010000208.1 GCA_021852225.1 Planctomycetota bacterium | reverse complement strand
GTAAGGCTATAGGATTGCAATAAGAGGGATAATGCGCAACGGCGCTAAAAAGTTAAGGATTTGGCCCCGAGCGACCTGGCAGAACCTGTCACAGGCCCATCGGTATGATTAGCGGAAATTAAAGGCGGAAAAGACAACGAAACTCCCCGCAAACCGGTCGGCACGAATACTGTTTGTCCGACGAACAACATGTCAGCGCTAGCGCATGGCCCTACATAATGGTTTTTTTATGTCAACAAAAAACACGCAACGTGCGGAGGTCGCGCTGCTGTTAATACATAAGACATACTGATGGATTATATTAACTTAATTTATTATATTTATAAGCGATCACAGACTATGATTCTTCCCTGATATCCGTGATGAACAACATCGCTGTTTTAAATCAGGAGTTACAACATGACACTGCTGTCCGAGGGAGAACCAATCGCCATCGCCTTGGAGGCCCAGGCTCCAGAACCTTCCGCATGGGATGGTTTGTTGCGCGTGTTCGACATCATCCATCGACCGGTATTTATACTGGCCGTGTTGTTTTGTCTGTCCCCCTGGGCATCACCGCCAATCGCCCTGGCGTTGGGCATGGCTTTGGCCCTTACGGTGGGTACGCCCTGGCGCAAAACCACACATAAAACCGCAAAAATAATGCTGCAAATATGCGTCGTACTGCTGGGCTTTACCATGAATCTTCATACTGTTCTGGCCGCCGGAGCACAGGGCGCTTTAATGGCGGCGGCCAGTATCAGTGTGACTTTTCTGGCCGGCTGGCTGCTGGGACGGTGGCTTAAAATTGATCCGCAGACCTCGTGGCTGATCAGCTCCGGTACTGCCATTTGCGGCGGATCAGCCATTGCCGCTGTGGCCACGGTGCTCGATGCCGGTGAGAGCCAGATGACCGTTTCCATGGGCACGGTATTTTTGCTTAATGCGGTGGCGCTGTATTTGTTTGTTCCCATCGGTCACGCTTTACACCTCACGCAATATCAGTTTGGAGTATGGGCGGGCATATCCATACATGATATTTCTTCCGTGGTGGCCGCCGCATCACGTTATGGCGCTTCGGCCCTGACCACGGCAACGGCGGTGAAACTTTCCCGGGCGCTGTGGATTGTTCCGGTGTCCATGGTTTTCGGATGGTATGCCGGGCGCATCGCCCGCAGCGAACCAGTTGGCCTAAACGAAGAATTGGCTGAAAATCCACCACCGGCACAGGCGACAAGTAAACCCAAGGTACATGTTCCCTGGTTCATCGGCCTGTTTCTTCTGGCGTCATTGTCGCGCAGTTTTATACCGGCGATTGATCACGCCGCACCGGACATCGGCCATCTCAGCGATATTGGCTTGACCATAACACTTTTTCTCATCGGTGCCGGGCTTTCACGGGCCACGCTGAAAAAGGTCGGCGTGCGGCCCATGATTCAGGGTGTGCTGTTATGGATGCTCATGGGCGGCGGAACACTGCTGCTGATTTTATTGCATCGCTGATGCAATTCGTCCATTTTCGCGCCAAAAGTTCTCCATGCGATATAATAACGACATGGTTCATGCATGGAGTGGCATTTGTTAGACCCGCTTATTGGACAAATTCTTGATGTACTGGCCGCCGCGGATGGTGGCCCGGTGCCTTTGCGCGACATTATCACGCGGCTGGGTCTTACCGCCAAACAGGAAGAGCAGTTTCATCACGCTTTGGATACGCTGATTACTGCGGATTGTGTCGTTCCCAAGGACGATGGCCGGGCCATGGCCTTGCCGGATATGAAACAACAGGCGGCGGGGGTGTTTCACGGCACAGGGCGGGGGTTTGGATTTGTCACTCCCTTGCGGCCTGATAAGCTCGGTGATTTATTTATTCCGCCCTCCGATACGCTCGACGCCATCAGTGGCGATCTGGTAATCATTCGGATCATCGCGGCGGATAAGCAGGATTCTCGGGGGCGCAGCCGCACGGGCCGTGTCATTCGTATTTTACGCCGCGGCACCAACCGTTGCGTGGGCACTCTGGCCAAACAGCTCAATGCATGGGTCGTAATACCCGATGGCTCAATTCTTAAACAACCTGTTTCCATTCAGGATGCCTCCGCTAAATCCGCCACCGAAGGTGACAAAGTGGTGGTGGAATTGCTGGAATTTCCCCGGGCCGGCAAGCCCGCCGAAGGTGTGATTATCGAAGTGATCGGCCCGCACGGCGAACCGGAAGTGGAATTAGCCTCGGTGATCAAACAATTTGATTTGCCACCGGAGTTTCCACCGGAGGTACTCGATCAGGCGGGCAAGGCGGCACGGGAGTTTGATACCGCGTCGCTGGAAGATCGGGAGGATCTCAGCAAACTCATCACCGTGACCATTGATCCGGACGATGCGCGTGATTTTGATGATGCCATCACCTTGCAGGTGCTGGATCAAGGTGCCGAAAAGCCGGTGGAAGATTTACTGGCCCCCGCACATTCCGATCGTCCCGGTCCGGCGGTATGGGAACTCGGCGTGCATATTGCCGATGTTTCACATTTCGTGCCGGTGGAAAGTGCGCTGGATCTGGAGGCCCGGAAACGCGGCAACAGTATTTATTTTCCCCGGCACGTTATTCCAATGTTGCCGGAGGTGCTTTCCAACGGCGTGTGTTCCTTGCAGGAAGGAAAACCCCGGCTGACCAAAAGCGCCTTTATCCGCTATGACCGGCAGGGGCGTGTGGTCTCCACGCGCTGCGCCAATACCATCATCCGCTCGCACCGCAGATTCACTTATACCCAGGCCCAGGCTGTTATTGATGATGCCAAGGGGCAGGGCCGACAATACGCCAAAGGCTTGCTGGAATCTCCACCTGATCCGAATGTCCCGCAGGTTTCCCCGGCCATCCGCGACTTGCTGGTGAACATGGATCGTCTGGCCCGGGCCATTGAACAGCGGCGTTTGGATCAGGGTATGATCGTGCTGGATTTACCGGAAGTGGAACTGGAGATGGATCCCACTGGCCGTGTGATTGATGCCCATCCCGGTGATGATGCCTACACCCATAAGATCATTGAAATGTTCATGGTGGAAGCCAATGAGGCGGTGGCGGTATTTCTTACTTCCAAAAAACTCAATGTGCTGCGGCGCATCCACCCCGATCCGGACACCGATGCCAGTGAAAATGTGCGGCAGTTTGTCTTGTCCGCCGGCCATAAGCTGCCGAAAAAGATTGATCGTAATGTTATTCGGGAGCTGCTGGATTCCGTGCGCGGTACGCCCCTGGCGTATGCCATTCATTTAAGTGTGCTCAAAACCTTCAGCACCGCTGAATATTCACCCCTGGAACAGGGACATTATGCCTTGGCCAGCGCCAATTATGCCCATTTTACGTCGCCGATCCGTCGCTATGCCGATCTGGTCATTCATCGCCTGCTTGATAGCGTGTTGACTTCCGGACGTAAAAAAATATCCCGTGGTACCCGGCGTGCGCCCAAAGCCGCCGCCGCACCCAATCCGGAAATAAACGCCCTCATGCCCCTGACGCTTGGTGATGTGCCCGATTACAACACGCTGGTGCGCCTGGCGCGGCATCTTTCCTTTACCGAACGGCGGGCCCAGGATGCGGAACGCGAACTGCGGGCGGTGAAAGTTCTGGATCTGCTGTCGCAGCATATCGGGGATGTCATTGATGGTGTGGTAACCGGTGTCAACAATTCCGGTGTTTTTGTTCAATCCACGCGCTTCCTCGTGGAAGGGCAGATTCGCATGAATGATCTGCCCCCGGATTATTGGATTTACGACCAGCGCACCGCGTGCTTGCGCGGCCAACGCTCTGGCCGCCGCATTACCCTGGGAGATCTGGCTCGGGTGCAGATTGTCGCGGTAAATATTTCATCACGGCGTATGGAAGTGCGCCTCCTGGAACATGGTTCCACAATTCGTGGTGAAAAGCACCTGCGGAAAGTCGACCCCGCACGCGCTCCCAAGCCCGGTAAAATTCATGAGTCGCTTGACCGTAATCCTGAACGGCGCAAACATAAGCACGGCAAAGACCCGTTGCAAACCGGAAAACGCGGAAAAACCTTTGGCCGACGGCGGCGCGGAAGAAAATAAAACGGTTTTTGCAACGTTTATGCATACTCGGGAACTGTTACAGCCAATCTAAATTGCGCGCGGCGCGGGGACGGACCTTTCCTCGAGAAGGAAAAGTGCCACCGCCAATGAACCGTCCATGACCGCGCCCACCATGCGTAGGGAAGTCCAATACCCATTACCGCACAATCCCCGCCTGGCGGTCAAATGCGGCATTCACAATGCTTTCTGTCTCCACCGCCCGGAGTTGCCGCGCGATATGCCGGGCAATTTCCCCGGGGCTGAGAAGGCGGATGGATTTTCGCGTGTTCCGATCCGATACACCCGCACCGGCGGCCAGCGCGGGCCCGATGCCCGCAGCTAAACTTTCCCGCAACCTGATTTCGGTTACGTGCAACGCCGTCGCCGTCGGCGTTGACCGTTGTAAAATCGCCCAGGTTTCCGGTGCCACTTTTTTGCTGATGGCCAGCATGGTCGCCTCAGGATTTGCCGGGATTCCCACCAGGCTGAATTCCAGGAGTTCCCATTGCCGATAAATGCGCCGCGCTTTTTTCCATTCCGGTCGGCGGGCGATTTCTTCGGCGGTGGGATTGGAAAATTCTCCCGGCAAGAAGCCCACGCTGTAACTGTTCAACACGCCATCCTGTGCCAACGCGAACATGTCGCGGCCAAATTGTGTTTTATCCGTACACCGATATTTCGCCAAAACCCGATCACCGCTTTTCTTGACCCATTGCGCCGCCCCCAACGGCAACGCGGTGTCATGGTTGTAAAACACCGTCAGCCCGGAATAATTTTTTCGCGCCAGCCCCTCCGGCAACACTACATCTCCATCCCGGTCCACCGCGGCAGTGGAAATGCACGCCACAATTTCCCGGCGGCCCGGTTGAACTTCAATAAGTTGCCCTTCAAAGGCTTTGCGCAACATCGGCATGGTGAACTCCTGGTCGGGGGTTTGAAGCCATTGGGCATGGCGAAAATAAACATGGCCGCGGGTTGCCACCACGCGGCTGACGTATCATCACCGTTATTGCGCCGGCTGGAACGTGGTCTGATCCGCCGGGGCAGTCGTGACTCCATCCGCGGCAATGGCCGGGTTTTCGCTTGATTCCTCCGGCGGCATATCGGAAAAGCCCATGGCCCGGCGGATTTCCGATTTACTCAACACGCCGGCACGAATGGCGATTTGTGTTTTTTCCAGGTCAAACGCCGCGTCAGCCGGCACCGGATTTTCCGCCGCCAGAAAAAGACGATCCCCATACAACGGCGTGAGCATTTCATTGAGTTTCTGTTCGAGAATCAGCACCCGCGGCAAAATGGTTTGCCGGGCGTAAAGCGTCAAACTCGCCTGCATGTTGGCGTAGGTGGCATCTTTACTTAACAGGGCTTCCGGCACGCCAAACGCATGGGCTAACCGCTTTAACGTTTCCCGGCTGATTTCCAAGGGCCCCAGATCCGTCGGCGGGTACCGCGTTGGCACAAATGTTCCCGCCTGCTGCGCTACGAGCACCCGGCCATTGCCTTCACCACCAAATTTTTGATTCCACAGCAACTCCGCCCGCTCGGCCTGCGTTTTGGTCAGTTGATCCTTGGGAATAAATGTGCCGTCCACACGCGCTCGGTTGTCCATTAATGAGTTTTCATACATGGCATATTTAGCGGCCAATTCAGCCTGCATATACGCGCTGCGCAGCGGCGCATGGCGGCCACCATAAGGATCCTCCACCGCCGGAAATCGAAAATCCAGCACATCCTGTTTATCCAGTTGCATCCACGCACCGGTCAGGGCCGGCATGTATTTATATCCCACCACCGCCAGATCATTATCCCGCAGCGGCAGCACGCGCTGTGTGGGCAACACCTTGATGCGCCGCACGGGTTCAAATGGCCCCGGCTCCAACAGCCAATATGCCCCGCCAAATACTTCCATATATACGCCGGTCATATACCGCAATTGATAGCCATTTAAGCCGTCGTTGTCTTTTTCCAGCAGATTCAACAGCGGATGGTCGGTAATTTCTTCCACCTCGGCGGCACGGGAAAGTGTACGGGACAAATTCGGATTACCCTTGAGTTGTGCCAGGGTTTTAGCCGGTACGCTCCGAGTGGAAAAACCGGTTACCGCCTTTTGACCGGCCCGGCGAAGGGCATAAAGCCGAAACGGCACCTGCGCAACGGAAGCGGCATTCCAATTGGCACAGGTATAAACCAGATCGTTGGTAAGATATTCCAGCATAAGCTGGGCATCAGACGCAATGGGGCGGCCAGCCGTACTGCTTAGCCAGGGCGACCCGACTGAAATCCAGTAATCCCCAACCGATTTATCAATGTGTTCCATGGAAAGGTTATAGACCGTGACCAGTGGGAGATAATCAAAAACATGAAGTTTTTTGCGGCCACGCCACTACCAAAGCCTGCGGCCTCAATAAGGCACATCCCCAAACAGCGAGTTGGCACCGCCAACGAGTGTATGTTCACCGCCCGCACGGCAGATCGATCGATGGCGATTACTCGAATAAGCGTTGATCTCGCTGATCACATCGATCGCCCATGATCGCTCGTTGTAGGTAATCTTTGCTTTGGCCACTGAATTTCTCCGTACGCCTCGCGCCGGTTTTGCGCTGTGTCTGGAATGTTTCCATTGCATCTCTGGTCGCGCCCGCCAGCGACTGCCACGCTTCGCCCAACCGCTGGCTGGCCAAGGTTATGTAATCGATTTTCTGTTTTTTAAATAACTGCATATCGTCGTTTTTTTCGATGCCGCAAAAGTAGCGGCCCTCCAGCAATGCGGCCACCAGAAAACTACCGCTGCCAAAGGTATTGTCCAATACCAGATCGCCCGGTCGGCTGTAGGTTCGCACCAGATATTGCCCCAGCGCCACAGGCTTCTGCGTCGGATGCCAAACCGGCCCCTCGCTTTCGGAGGTCTTGAAATAAACCACATCCGTTGGGTAGCGCTCGCCATCGCTCCGGACGCGGGACGGGAGGAAATCCCCGTAGGAGCCAGAAAGTTGATTTTTCCGCACGCCCTTGTCATACCGCACACCCACCCCCATTTGGGGAAAGTATGGGGGCTGATGCGGCGAAAAAATACACACATCCTCATGCTTTCGCAAAGGCTGTCGCTTGGCATTGAGAAAATTTGTCGGCTTGGATTTTTCCCATACCAGTTTGTAGCGGAACCATTTTTCGTTGGACATCATCAACCGTGCGGTAAACAGCCCCTGCGATGTAAGCACCACGGCTCCGGACGGCTTAAGCACATGGCGATAGAGCGCCCATAAATCGGCGAGGTTGATCGGGCTGTCCCACGGATTTTGCGTGGTGCCATAGGGCAGATCGCACAATATCAGATCAACGCAATGCGCGGGAAACTGCGAAAGAAGTTGCAGGCAATCCCCCTCCAGCAGCGCGTTGGACACGTCCCGCTGGCGGAAAGGGTCCCCCGTCAGGGAGCCGTTCGTTCTCGTATGTGCCGCCGCGGGCAAGGCCATCGCCATTGAAGCTCCTAAACAGACTGGTGCTCTGTCGCGCCTGAATACCAGGCGCGACAGAACACCAAGATTATAAACGCAAAGCGACATTCCCGGAACATGTGATCAATGCAGCTCCGCTTACACAAATGTGGCTATCAAAAAGCCTGGCGTGGTCTCCTGGACGGCCATGCACAAAGTGCGTACGAAATTGCGGTCTTCGGGATGCTCATGGAACTCCCACACTTTCAACGGGGCTTGGACTTGGCACCGCCTTTACCAGTCCAGGGGTTTCAGCCATGCCTGCCGAAAGTGCTCTACTTCCGTTCGGATAATGGTTTTGCCGCCGATGGATTGCACGGCCAGTATTGGCTCCGGCGTGACGCGCCCCAGAATTCCAAATGCCAACCCTCTTAAACGGCGTAATACTTCATCGAGATGTTCCGGCTTTACTTCCAATACATAACGCGTCGGCGATTCGGAAAATAACAGAATGTCATCGCGATCCACATCGTCATCATGCGGCACACCGGTAAGATCAATCGTGGCCCCCAACCGACCGGCAAAGAGCATCTCCGCCAATGCCACCGCCAATCCACCCTCGGATGGATCATGCGCACTGGCCACCAATGCGTCCGTAATTAACCCGGCGATTTTTTTATGCACGCCCGGTGCCGTGGCCAAATCCACCGCCGGGATGCTGCGGCCATTTTGATTGTGCAGCGCGTAATACCATGACCCGCCCATGTGCCGATGCGTTTGCCCCACCAGCAGCAGATAATTACCGGCGGCCTTGGCGTCCATGGTGATACAGCGCGCAATGTCGGGCACAATGCTCATAGCGCTGATCAGCAGTGTATATGGGATGCAGATGCGTTTGCCTTCGTCCGTGATGAATTCATTGGACAGCGAATCTTTGCCGGAAATAAACGGTGTTCGAAAAGCCATCGCTCCGTCGTAACAGGCCTGACAGGCCCGCACCAAAGCGCCCAGGTGCATGCGATCAGAACATTTCGGCCAGCAGAAATTATCCAACAGCGCGGTCATTTCCGGATCGCCGCCCACACAGACGATATTACGAATGGCCTCATCCATGCCGCTCAAGGTCATCTGATACGGGTCCAGATCTCCCAGTCGAGGCTGACATCCATTGGCCAGAGCCACGCCCCGCTTGCCGCCCGCCACCGGCGCGATCACCGCGGCGTCGCCGGGGCCATCGCCGACGGGACCGATCAATGGCTTTATAATGGTCGATCCCTGCACTTCATGATCGTATTGCCGGATAATCCAATGTTTACTGGCCAATGTCGGCATGGCCAGTAACTGACATAACGTCCGGGCATAGTCCGCAGGCTCGGCCACCGTGGCTTTGGGCAACACCGGCTCCTGCCAGACAGCCTGCCGGATCGGACTGGGCAGACCGTCATGAATAAATTCCATATCCATGGTGCCGACATTCTGGCCCTGATACAGCAGCGTCAATTTGCCGGAACCATCAAAAACGCCAATATCGGTGGCCTCCACGTCTTCCGCCGCCGCCAATGCCAGAAGTTTCGCGACATTTTCAGGTGTTACGGAAAGAACAATGCGCTCCTGGGCTTCGCTGATCCAGATTTCCGCATAGTTAAGACCGTCATATTTCAGCGGCACTTTATCCAGTTCCACCGTGGCTCCGGTGTCGGATCCCATTTCGCCAATCGCACTGGATAATCCGCCGGCACCGCAATCGGTAATGGCGTTATACAGGGGGCCATCAACACTGTCCCGCGCCTGTAAAATCACATCCAGCATCTTCTTTTCCGTGATGGCGTTGCCAATCTGCACCGCGTGGCTGAATTCATCACCATGCTTGTCGGTCAACACGGCACTGGAAAAAGTGGCACCATGAATGCCGTCGCGCCCCGTGCGACCACCGATAAGAATGATGCGATCACCGGGCTGGGCGTCCCGTTTTTCCGCCAGATTCCGTGGCAACAAACCCACACATCCGCAGAACACCAATGGATTGCCGATATAGCGCTGATCAAAATACACCGCACCGTTCACCGTGGGTATGCCCATGCGGTTGCCGTAGTCCCGCACGCCCGCCACCACTCTCTGGGCAATGCGCCGCGGGTGTAACACGCCCGCGGGCACCTGCTCCGACGGTGTGGAAGGATCAGCGAAACAAAATATGTCCGTGCTGGCAATCGGCTTGGCACCGCCGCCGGTGGCCATCACATCGCGTATGCACCCGCCGATGCCCGTTGCCGCTCCGCCATAAGGTTCAATGGCCGATGGGCGGTTATGCGTTTCGACTTTCATGCACACCGCCCACTGGTCATCCAGCGCGATCACCCCCGCATTATCCTTAAATACGCTAAGCGTCCACGGCAAATTCAGTTCCTTGGTGGCACGGAAAATTGTTGATTTCACGAGATTATCAATAACTTCCATCCGGTCACCGGCGGTGCGGTGCTCGTGAACATCGTCTTCAATTAAACCCGCCGGATGATGGGAGAAATGCACCTGGGCTTTGAGGGTTTTATGAACGCAATGTTCACTCCATGTCTGGGCCAGTGTTTCCAGTTCCGCGTCCGTGGGTTCGCGTTGCAATTGACGGAAGTGGTTCTGGATGGCTTTCATTTCCGCGAGATCCAAAAACAGATGCCCGCGCCGCGAAAGTTGCTGAAGCTGGTCGTCCGTGAGATTGCGTATCGGCACTTCCACGCACTGGAATTGATACGCTTTACCGCGCGGAAATTCCACCGGGGTAAAGGGTTCATCGTGAATCTGTTCTATGGAGTCATTGGCTAAAAGACGCCGCGCAATACGTCCGGATGTCTCCGCCGTCAGATGGCCGGAAAGCACATACCGCCGCCCCGTGCGCACCTGAATCGCCACCGGCTGCCGGGATTGATCCAGCATGTCGGCAATGGCCATTTCCGCACTGGCCGCCACGGGGTCCATCACTCCGGGCTTTAGATGCACTTCCACCAGCCGGCCCGCACCGACGGATTCATGGCCCATGACGACGCGTTCGGTTACCGGGTCCGCCAGCAATTCCGACGCGATTTTATGGACTTGTGAATGAGTCAGTATTTCCGGCGCGCCCTGCAGCAGAAATACCCGCGCGGTCTGCACGCCATGCACCTCCGCTATGCCAAACTGCCGAATCTCTTCCAGCACCGCCGCTCCCGCCGGATCATCAGCGGGATTTGTGGGATGAACTTCAACGCGATAGACAGCCATAACGCTCCTGCAACGGTTCACCGCCCGACACCCGTTTGCCACACGGTAAACCAGTTGACATTATGCGCTAATAATCGCATTTTCGCACCCCAGCCAAATCGAGGTCGCCGATCATCTCCAATCGCCGACGGCAAGGATTGCGGCAAACCGATCTGACAGGCCGCATTACGCCGCCAAATTGCGTGGAATCCCGTAACGCACCTCGTCCGCGAGGCGCGATCCATGGTTGCGGCTTTATGCGCGGCGACGGCGAACTGCTCATAGAGACGCCACGCTTTTTCCGCCACTGCTTCAATATTTTCGGATTCTCGCGTAAACTCCCTGCCATGACAGTGAACTTTCAGGCACCCAAAGGCACGCGCGATTTTTACCCCTCTGATATGGCGGTGCGCAGATATATTGAAGATATCTGGCGCAGGGTTTCCATCCGTCACGGCTTTGAGGAAGTGGATGGCCCCACGTTTGAATCGCTTGATCTTTATAAAGTAAAAAGCGGCGATGAAATTGTCTCGCAGTTGTTTTCCTTTACCGACCGCGGTGATCGTGACCTGGCCCTGCGGCCCGAATTTACCCCCACGCTGGCACGCATGGTGGCTCAAAAGGCCGCCGGTCTGCCGCGCCCGATAAAATGGTTTTCCATCCCCCGCTGCTACCGTGCCGAACAACCGCAAAAAGGCCGCCTGCGCGAATTTATCCAATGGAATGTTGACTTCATCGGCGACGCTTCCGATCGTGCGGATCGTGAATGCCTCGCCGTTTAGATCGG
>JAJZOA010000120.1 GCA_021852225.1 Planctomycetota bacterium | reverse complement strand
AATGCCGGGGCATTCTGGTACGGTACGCGAAAAAGTCATCCAACTACCTTGGCATCATTCAATTGGCCTGCGGATTATTGTGGTATCGCCGCCAGCATCGATACACCGTTTTGAGATAGTTTCTTAGCCGGCAAGCGGCGCGTTTATGTGGGTACGGATTCGGGCCTGGCCACAAGCCGCGACAATGGCAATTCCTGGCGTTTTGAACAAGGGCAGGATTACGCCGCGCGGGTGCTCGGTCTGTTTCATCCGCCGGCCGGCTTCCGCAGCCCGGCGGCAGGCGTTCTTAACACTCTGCTTTCCGGAGAACATATTACCTGTCTTAAGACCGATTCGCAGGGCAATCTATGGATTGGTTTCTGGCGAAGTGGCTTTGCGGTTCTGAATCTCAATAATGGGCAGCTGTATCAATCCGCCGATGACCCGCGGTATATCAAGGCTGATGGAACAAATGACTCCGGCGATTATGTGAATGCCATTCTGCCATTGCCCACGGGGAAAGTTTTAATAGGCCGATATGGTGGTGGCATATCGGTGATTAACCCGCAGGATCTCAATGAAGCTGCCGGTGAACAGGCCGTGGCCAAGGGCGCCAAAGGCAACAGTCTTAATGCTGGCAAGAGAAAAGCGGCCCCGGCCTGGTTCAAACGGGCCATAGCGCGTATCGCGGCGCGCAAGCTGGTGCATCCGCGAGCGTTGCCCGTCGGCGTAAAATTCCCTGCCGGTGCGGCGGTGCCCACCACCGCGCAAATTGTTGCCTTGCGCGATGCCTTAATGAAAATCAGATCAGACCACGCAGGCGGTAACCTGGTCATTCCTCTGAATGACGACTGGAAAACAAGGGGCAATTGGATTGACCATTATGGGCGCATGTGGTCGCTGCAATACTCCATGACCGGTCTGGACACTGGCGGCGGCTATGACGATGTGTGTTTCCTTCGTTCCGACGCCTGGGTCAACACGCATTGGAATCCGAAGGAGGCGGCTCGACACTGGCTGGTTAAGGGGTGGCGCAACTCCACCGACCCGCGCACACTGCAGGACCTGTTCCATGGCGGCCGAACCGAGGCGAACGATGATGACCATGGCGAAACTTACGCCACAACCATAGATGGCCCGAACCTGTATCAAACCATTGATCTACCGGTCGGCCAATATGTGATTTCAGCTTATCTTTTTAATGATGACGCGCACTCCGGCACTTGGAATCGCCAGCGGGATTACCTGGTCCAACTGGCGAGCACGCCGAAGCTGACCCGCGCGATCACCCGCATCGGCTGGTATGAAAAGCATCACATTCAGCCGGCGGGAATATTCTCGCGTAGCCGACCGATGGGGATAAGCCGCTGCGAAAATTTTGCAGGTGGGGTATACAAGCGATTTTTCGTTCGGGTCGCGCCAGCGGGTGTCCGCTACCGTGGGTTGGAAATGGGCTGCATCACAATTTGCATCCGCCGCAATTATTCGCTCAATGCGATATGCGAGGGGTTGTTCATAGATCCGGTCGGGCGGATGCCGAGGTACGTTATCCGATTTAGCCACGGGTCGTATACGCAGAATCAGTTTCGCTTCCTGGCACGAAAGCCGATCCCGGAGTTCCGCCAGGGTGAGCCGTATATTCCGACTGATTTGGGTTTCCCCTCTCCCGGGCCGCATGTCTACCTGGTCCCGCCGCCTATGCCGGAAAGCTCTTATGAGGGCGGCGCGGTCATGCAGCAGCTTTTGTATCTGCGGCATGCGGCCGGGCGCTCCTTTGTTGGCGGGTGCGTGCCCGCTGCCATTGTACTTGGAAGATTTCTGGTTTCGCCGAGCCGAGGCGGCCCAAGGCCCTCGTGCTATTTTTACCGAAAGATACCAATCGCCATTTATAGTCCGAGGTTCTTCGCGTCACTTTTGGCCAACGTGCCGCTGGAGCGATTGTCCGGCCATATTTACCCTGCGATGCCCGAGCATTCAGCGGGCGATGAGACGTGGTTTTGGGACAAACGGACCGCGGACCCGAAAATCACCGATCAACAAATCTGGCCGCTACCAAAAATATTCAAGCTTTACCACGCGTGGTGGTTAAAGAAATTCAACAATTGTCTAGATTGGAGAAAAATACACGGCAAGTTCGAATAGGTCTATTGTTTTGGGCGGGTTCGCCAAGGCGCTCATTGTCGCCGTTGCGTTGATTACCACGTCGTTTCTGTCGAGCGGTCGCCTTTTCGCCTCCGGCTCGTTGACGGTCGCAAGCGATCCGGCGCTGGGCAATCCTTCTACTGTCACGGAGGGTTCTGATTCGGTTCTGACCTATTCGCTCTCTTATTCTGTTGGGCCGAATTCGGAGGGCGTGACGCCTTCGGTTAAATCGATCGAGCTTATCTTTGAAGCACAGGGCGGGGCGCTGATCGACCAGTCATACGCAAATGGGGTAATCTCAGGAGGCGGCACCGTCGAGACTGTGATTCTTACGAGCGGGCTTAAATCGCCGATGGCGGTAACGTGTAACGCGTATTCCGAGGCAGACGGCGTGTTTCCGGTGTCCTGCGTGGCGGTCCTCAATCTTTCAGACGGGGAAAATATCCCAGGCAACCTTGCCCTGGACTATTTCGCTGTGGCGAAAATGGCCGTGAATGTATCTGGCGACCCCTATGTCATCATTCCTGCGAACGGGACGCCGGGACCAGATACGGAAAGCAATTATCAGGCTTCCGCTGCGGAAAACAACTCCTTCGGAGATACTTTGGTTTATGCGTGGAGCATTCCCTCGAATATTACTATCGTGGAGGGCTTCGGCTACAATCCGAATTCACCAAGTGTCGAGGTTTATGGCGCGTCGGATCCCGGCCCCGCCGTGATTGCCTGCACGGTGAATGATCAAAATTCCGGCGCGGCGGGCGCTGGCCAGAAAAGCGTGACGGTGGCGGATGAATTTGTCACCAAAATGGATCCTCCGGCGAGGCTCGTCTATGGGACCTGGACAGAATTGTCGCCCACGCAGACCGAACCTCTTGGCGGCGGAGTACCACTTTCCTGGACGGTAACCGGTTCGGTCTCCGCGACGATCGGCGTGACTGTGACCGGCGGATTCAATGCGGGGTTCGTTGCGGCCCAGGTCAGTGGGACCGTGGCGACCACCGTAACGCTTGGTATTTCCGCGACTGCAGCTGTGATCAATCCCGTCCCCGGTCAGGAATATGCCGAGTGGGGCCGCACCAAGCGCAATGAATTGACCGGAACGGAAACGCAATGGGCCCCCAGTGGGCTTGTCAAGACTGGCCAGATCACCGAATGGACGTGGGCAAACGGGGGCTACAACCTTGAGATTGGGGGCGGCAATACCGCGCCGCCGTCGTGATGGCCGATCGGCCGCCGTGGCCCGACGCTATACTACGGTTGTTGTTCAGGAGATTTGCAATGGGTAGAACGAGACGGTTGGCCCGGATCGGTTATTTTGGGATTTTCGTCCTGACGTTGGGGGCGTGTGTTATAGTGGATTCTGAGGCATGGGGGGCTAAAGGCGTGGGCTTATCCGCACGCACCATGCCCGCGCGGCCGAGTTTGGCCACTCTCCATAATTTAGTCAACGCGACCAAGGGAAAACTGACCGAAGGACAATGCTTTCAGTTGGCCAGGAGGGCCATAATTGAGGGGCGGGCGTGCAGGCAAGCATGGTTTAAGGCTGGCCACCGAGTTGACACCAAGTCCTCCCAATATTTTGCGGTGGCGGATACGTGCTACGCAATGGCTGTGGATATCGTCCACCAACGGATTTCGCATGGTCTCTCGGTTTCCCATGCGGGCCAAGCTGGAGCGATAGCCCGCGCGGCGTGGTGGCATTTTCGTAGCGAACCGGCATCGGATTACCCGGGGACGGTCTCCAGTCTTAGGGAAGCGGTAAAATTGGATCCCCACAAAGCGATATATTGGGTGATGTTGGCTCGGGCGACTTGGATGCAGCGATTGCGCCCGTGCAGGTCGCAATGGGTACTTGCGGTGAAATACCTTAGAAGGGCGATCCGGCTTGACTCGCGTTGCGCCGTTGCCTATTGGCTGCTGGGCCAAATGATGGTATCAGGCCCACACTACGACGTTATGAAACGGAAGGCCCCGTTTAGGCTGAGGGCCGCCATACGCTACGACAGGCTTTGTTACGTGAACCGGATACACTTCGACAGTTTCTTTTTCTATTATTCAGACGAGCGCATCCGCAATGAAGTATGGGCGGTCAAGGAGGCATTGGGGCTTGTTCCTCCTAATACGGTACCGCCGAAATTTAAGGTCGTGAAATAATGCAAATTGCGGAAGCCATGTTTCCTTGGTTCCAGAAAAAGCGGTCTTGCAATCGTTCTGGCGATAATTTCTGGTATGATCGTCTGCGACGCGACCCCCGCTTTCAGCAGGGAGGTGGTTGCTTTGATCACTGCTTCTCTCCGATCCGAGACAATTCCTTAATCGCCAGCTTGATTGGTTCGGCAAGCGGCAACGACTGGTACCATGGGAACAGACGGCCTGACAGAGATAAAGGTTGCGCCGCCGTTGGCTGATGCGAAAAACAACTCCGGTGGCTTTGCCGTCACACCGGTCACAGTTCCTGTTACTCCGGTGCAACCATGAGAAATGATGGCGTGGACTGCGCAATGACGAAAGCAAAATGGCTCACACTGAGCGGCAAGGTATTTTTAACGGCCATTGCCATGTTTGCATTCATACTTGGTGCGTATACGCTCGTGGCCGACACTCTGGTGATTGCTCGCGGCGGCTCGGAAGCTCGCCTGGAGAGGGCCCTGCAATCCGCTAGAAAAGCCGCAGTCCTAACTGGCTATCCCTCGCCGGGCTGGCCAAATCCATATAAGAAGGTGTTGCGGATTCTTCGGGTTGACCGAGCAGGAATTCCTCCTGCCCGGCAGGCGGAGGCATTGACCCTTTATGCGGGATTTATCGGGAATCTGAATCCCTTCGGCGGCAAACCACACAGCCACGCCTGGTACCGGAAAAAGGAACAATCCATTCTGCTGCGAGCGGTTAAGATATGTCCTGGCTGTCCCGCGCCTTGGGTCGCACTGGCGTTAATGCACGAGGCTGCCCTGGCGAGCCGCCGGAGACACATATTTAACGAATACCTGGCCGGGGCTTTGCGAGCAGACCCGAATGATCGCTATGCAAATTATCTTCGTGCTCAAGAAATATTCAGCGCTCATGGTGGTCATCGCTGGCGCAGTGGCGTCATATTTCACGGCGACGCGGGATTTGTCTCGAAGAAATGGATACAGGTATTTTGCTACAGATCGTCGATCGCACTTGAGCGGCCCGCGCGGGAGAACAGCACTTTCGCGATCAGATTCGAACAATTTCCCTACGATATGTTTTTCGATAAGCTGTTTCTGAAGCTAGCGTTAAAACATTACGCTCCCCGGCAATATGCCGAGTTGCAGGCCGGCACTTGGAAGCCCGGCCACTGCCCGGACCCGTTTCCGCCGCCGGTGAAAAAATCGTCAATCGCTAAAACAAAACCCGCCGCGACGCAGGGTGGAAAGTAATTTGGTGGGGATGGCAAATTGGATGCGACGAGTTTTCAGGTTTCGCCGGCAGGCCGCCGACCGCGGGCCGGGTTGGGGTTGCGTTAGAACAGATAAAAAGGCGAGAATGTGACCAGGTGAGCGCAAGATAAAGCTGGAGTGTGGCGGGCAAGATGCCCACCCTTCACGCGGTTCCTGACCGGCGGACAAGATGCGTGCGGTAACGGTTCGGTCCGGTGGATTGGCGAGATCGGGCGCAGGGGGGGAGTTCCTCCAGTGGGCCAAATCATTGGATAGTAAGTTTCGCGAAGTTTCGCATTGTTTGCGAAACTGTATGGATTTTGCACCAGCGATCCAATGGGTGTTTTACGGATGTTTTGCCTGAGAGGCGGGTTGTGTGGGGATGCGGGGGATTTATCATAAGGAAGCAACAGGTGACGCACAAAAATAAAAAACCAAGCGGCCCGGCAGACACACGCAGTGTGGCTGATGCAGACACGAATGTTCGCGGCGGGCCGCCAGCCTCTTACAGCCGCCTGGCAGAGCTTGCCACATTAACCGCAACGCGGCGCAATGGGCCGCCGTGCCGCCGGCCCAATGCACATAAAAAAATCTTCCAGTTCCGCCCTTGTGCTGCCGGGCTTGGGCGCGATGGTTGCGGCGGTGACTGGAATTGCAGTATTGGAACTCAATCCAAGCTGGCTATCCGGCCTGACACACCAAAGCAAACCGCGGCGCCGTTTCAATTAGAAGTGATGCCTTGAGTTTCGCTTATTGTAAATGCCTTTCCCGGAAAGGATTGCCCGGGTTATGGAATTTTCAGCACATGCTTTCCCGCCGGAATGGTGTCAATCACTTTCCACTGTCCGACGCGAAGAAATGGCACGACATGGCCGTCCAGAAGGCCGGTCTTGCCGGTGACCAGCGTCGGGGGCAGTTGGAGTTTCGCCGACATTCCCGGCGGAATCGTGAACGAAAGCCGGAAGCCGCCAACGGTGGTTTGCCAACTTTCGCGAATGGTGCCACGCACGGTCGGAACTGTAATGGCGGCGGCTTTAAGCCCAGCGGGCTGGGGGGCAAGAATCACGCGTTGAAAGCCGGGGCGAAGAGGCCGAATGCCCATTAAAAATCTTGGAATAATATTTCCCGGTGCCGATCCCCATACGTGGTTCCAGTCTTCATTGGGCTTGGAATGAAAGGTCCAGGCCTCCGTCGTTATCGTGGAACCTTCCGCCAACATATGCAGCCAACTGTGGCGGCCATGTGAAGCCATCAGTTGCAAAGCCCTGCCGCCATCGCCGGCACGGTAAAGCGCCTCCAGCAGAAATTGCGCCGGATACACACTGCAGCGCATTCCCTGGCGGGCCAGGAACGCGGTCACAGGTGCCTTATCCGCCGCCGGAACCAGTCCGAAAGCCAGCGGAAACAGATTGGCGTGTTCGGAACTGTGTTGCGTTCCAATGCCATCGACATACAGCCCGGTGCGCCGGTTCAACAGCAGCCGGTTCATGCTGGAAGCAACCAGCCGCGCACGCGCTTTAAAAAGGCGGCTATCCCGCGTATGTCCCAGCGCTGCGGCAATGCGTGCCATCAGTACCATCGCCCGGTAATGATAGGCGTTAACCACGGTGTTAATTGGCCGCATCACGTAGCCATCGCGTTCCACCGGCGGCCAGTCGACAATATCATGAATGGCCCGATGCCGAAAAATGGACCGCAGGACAGTTTCGGAAACCCGTGGCCAAACCGTGCTGATCAGGCCGTCCGGCCGCTCCAGCGCCAACAGAGTTTTGGCCTTGAGCGCCGCATAATTCCTGCGGATAAAAGTTTTGTTTCCGGTGTACATATAATCGTACCAGGCCATCTGTACACACTGCATGATCCATTCCGTAGGCCAGGTTGGATGATAAATTAAATAGCCATCCGATCGCGCCGGCAGGCTGGTGCCCGTGGTGTTATTGAACCAGTCGAGTTCGGCAATAAGGTCATCCGCTTCATACGGGCGGCGTTCGCGGTTGCCATCCACAAACAGACCGCAAAAGCTAACGGCTTCAATCGTGTGATGGCACAAATGCCATACTGCGTTAAGCGACGGATTAGAAGACTCAAATTTCGCCGCGGCGCGATCGAACGGGGCATGCACCCGAATCTGAACCACATTGTGGCGGGTCAGCGTGGCCGGACAACCGCGAATTTCCAGATACCTGAATGGCATCACCGGTCCGGCATACGCGGGCATTCGCCGATAGTCCGGACCGGGCAGCGGTACCCGATACACATGGTCGCCGCGTCGGAGTGACATGCGCGTCTGGTAAAACGCAATACTTCCACCGGGATGGGAGGCTATACGGTTGGGTCCGCGCAGCTTCTCGCCAAGCATCACCACGATTCGGGCACCCGCCCGCGGACTATTAATATTCAGTTGTGCCCGGCCAAACCAGTCCAGGCCAAAGTCGGCGAAGTAGTCACCCGGTGCGGTATTCACGAACTTTACCGGATAGCCGGCCCGTTCAACCAATGGGTTCGTCGTGGCATCCGCGGTTGGGCCGGCCGCCGACAGATGTGCCGTCGGCCAGGCCATCAGCAGGCCGGCGGTGCAGGCACAAAACAAACGACGAAACCCGTCAGGCATTGAGGATTCCTTTCTATGGGAATGCCCCGGATAAAGCCGTTATCTGGTGGCATTTGCGCCGGGTTCTTCCGGACGTGACGGGGGCATGGCATTTTCAGTCTGCTGGGCCAATTCGCAAAGGAAGTCCTGTTCCAGAGCCACCGGCGTCAGTGAAAGCCGCAGTTCCCGCAGCGCCATAAACATGCCGACCAGCAGAAAGGCGATGCCGCCGACAAATACGGACAGTGCCGCGGCGGCAAACCAGCCGAAAATCAGGCTCATTCCAAGGGAAAGTGAACTGGTTAACATGCAGATGATGCAGCCGACAAGGCAAACCAAAGTGCGACGGATAAGCCGTGCGCGGAAAAGCAGCGCCTCGACCTGGTACTCCACCGCGCCGGAGCGGGCGAGCTGCGAGGCCGCCAGATTATCATGGTCAGCAGGTGTTCGGCTCGCCTGATGGGCGATTCGCTTTTCCAGCAGATTCAGCCTCTCCGAATTAAACGCCCGAATGCGGGCTACCATCACGGCCATCCGGTTATAGTAGGTTAAACAGAGCAGTCCGCATGCGGAAATCATTAAAACCGGTGAGATCAGCAGGCCGATAATATTCTGCGGGGCAGTTGTCATGGGTAGTTAGTTTAGGGCATTCGTTTGACGGTTCAAGAGCCTTTCCGATATAAATTCTTTATGCGCAGGCGGTCCGGGCCGTTCATAGGTCCGGTTTGGCCAAAAACCCGGCTTGGCGACCGGGCGATTATCGCGACGGCACGGTTTTTCCCACAGGACAGGAACTCGAATGCTTCGGTTTCAGGTTTTTCGTGATGGTGAGGTTCCTTCCGAGTTGAACCTTGGTTCAGCTTATCTGGTCGGTGCGGACAACGTGCCGATTCGCGGTGAATTCACCTATACGGATGGCGAAATTCGCTGCCGCAAACGCGCCGCCGGTCCATCCGCACTTGCCCTTATGTGGGAAATAAAAGGATTCGGCTCAATTCTGCTTGACACCGTCAGGCTGCCTGAACGTCCCGGCCCGTACATTCTGAATGTTGAACTCGCCCGCGGCCGCATGATGAAACTGCTTCAAAAACGGGAAGACTGGGGTCTGCTGGATGTTGCCGATGCCCAGTTGGTTAACGATAAATTTGCCGAAGCCCGTGAACTGCTTATTCAGGCAATGGAAAATCTGGATGATCCCCCGGTGGCGGCGAAATTTGCGGATCGCTGTTTGGCGCTGGCATTGCCCCTGTCCGAACAGGCGGCTGTGGTTCATGCCGAACTGCTTCTGCATCGGCGTATTGCGACACGAAGTTTTCCGCGCAATGTTTTTGGTTCCCACGCCAGCCTGCCGCAGAATGGCGAAAATTACCGCCGCAAAATTCTGGCCGCCAGCGATTTTGTCTCCCTGCCGCTGTATTGGAAAACGCTGGAACCGCAGCAGCAGGCGTTCAACTGGGGGCCGGTGGACGAATGGGCTGATTTCCTTCGCCGGGCGAAACTCCCCATGGTGGGCGGACCTCTGGTACAGTTCAGCGAGGCCGCCATTCCGGACTGGCTGTATATCTGGGAGCATGACTACGAAACAGTCCGCAGCATGCTGTACGAACATATTGAACGGGTGGTCGGTCGTTATGGTTCGCAGGTGGTGCTTTGGAACGTATTAAGTTCATTGCATGTCAATGCCCATTTTTCCTTCACGTTCGACCAACTGATGGATCTGACCCGTCTGGCCATCAGCCTGGTGAAAAAGCTTCTGCCGGCGGCCCAGACCATGATCGAAATAACACAGCCTTGGGGCGAATATTATGCCGGCAATCAGCGCAGCATTCCGCCGCTGATCTACGCCGAAATGGCGGTCCAAAGCGGTATTCCCTTTGAATTGTTCGGATTGCAACTCTGTTTCGGCCTGCCCCGCGATGGCTGCTGGCAGCGCGACTTGTTTCAGATCAGCATGATGCTTGACCGTTTTGCCACGATGGGCAAACCACTTGTGATTACCCGTATGGGCGTGCCCAGCGGGGTTTCGGAAGCCAGTGCCGGCAGCGGCCAGTGGCGCAAACCTTGGAACGAGCAGATTCAGGCCAAGTGGCTGGAGGCCGTCACGAATATCGTGCTTTCCAAACCATTTGTTGAAGCCGTCTGCTGGTGCGACTTGGCTGACGAACCCACCGCCCGGATTCCCGGCGGCGGATTGCTTGCCGCGGATCTAAACGCCAAGGCATCTTATCAAACCTGGACTTCCATGCGCAAGGCAGTTATGGCCGTGCGACAGGGCGCGGTCAAAACACCCGCGGATCCGGCCAAAGTCGCCGGAGCGGCCGCCGCGCCGCCGCCAGCCCGGCCGGCCTGATCCCGGTTGACCGGTCCATTCCGCGGGCCGCTGGCCGGTGTCCGCTTCATGGAATGCCGACCATGCACGGTGCACATTGTGACTGATCCATCTTCACCAACATCTACCCAGGCACGTTCAACTGGAAATCCGATAGTGCCTTCGAAAAATCACGCCCCCGCCCTTGGCTCCGCCGACAAAGACGCGTCCGATGAAAAATCCGAGTGGGGTTGGACCCGGCGGCATCAGTTGGGTATCGGTGCGATGGTGGTGGTCTGTCTGTTTTTTCTGACTGTCCAGATTGTCCGCCGTCCGGTCTACTGGAACAACCGCGTGCAGGTGACATCCGGGCGGTACGTGGCCGCGCCGCCGGCGGTGCAGCGGACGGTGAACCCTAACACGGCGGATTTCGCGTCGTTGGTGCGTCTGGGCGGAGTAGGCCCAAGCCGCGCCATCGCCCTGCTGAATTGGCGAGCTGAACAGCAAAAGCTTCGCCCCGGCAAACCGGTTTTTCAGAAATTGGCGGACTTGCGGCACATTCGCGGATTTGGCCCGGTTACACTGCGGCATATCGCCCGGTTCCTGCGGTTTGATGTTCCAACCACCCGAAATAATCGACCAGCGGCAACCGGGCCGTTTACAGCCGCCGCCAGCCAAAGATAATAGACCCGTCGCGTACCTGTATTTTTGTGCGGGTTCCGCGACAATCCGAAGTCAGGCGGGTTGCAGCCGAACTGCGGAAATTACACCGAAATTGGAGCTACGGACATGACCAGACCCACCACTCGGCCGCGAATACTGACCGGCGATACGCCGACCGGTCGCTTGCACCTGGGGCACTGGGTTGGTTCGCTGGAAAATCGGGTTGCGATGCAAACCGATTACGATTGCTATTTCATTATCGCCAATGCGCACGCATTTACCACGCGTGCTGAAAAGCCCGCGGAAATCCGCCAAAGCGTTCTGGATATTACGCTCGACTATCTGGCGGCGGGAATAAACCCTGAACAAAGCACTATTTTCGTACAGTCGGAAATTCCGGCGATCGCGGAACTGACGTTCTTTTTCGCCATGTTGGTTGATTATTTCGGGTGGTTG
>JAJZOA010000225.1 GCA_021852225.1 Planctomycetota bacterium | reverse complement strand
ACGTTGGGGTCTCGCGCCTGGACGCATTGTTGGAGGTTCAGTCATGACCAAGCAACTACTTGCCGACAGTTTTGTCCAAGGTGACATCGCGCCAAACCGCTTTACGCATGTCGCCCTGGCGCATGGTGGCGGCGGGCAATTAACCGACGCTCTGATCAACCAAACGGTTATGCCGCGCCTGGGCAATCCCGCCTTATTGCAGTTGCTGGATTCAGGTGTGATACCCGGAAGTAAAATGGCTCTGACTATTGACAGTTATGTGGTGCAGCCGCTGTTTTTTCCCGGCGGTGACATTGGCCGCCTGGCGGTCAGCGGCACGGTTAATGATTTAGCCGTATGCGGTGCCCATCCGCGCGCTCTGGCGTTATCGATGATTCTGGCGGAGGGGTTGGAGCGCGGGGTGCTTGAACGGGTGCTGGATTCGATAGCGGCCACCGCCGGCGAGGCGGGCGTCCGCATCATTACCGGGGATACGAAAGTGGTGGGACACGGACAGGCCGACAGTATGTACCTGACTACCGCCGGAGTCGGCGAATTAACAGGCCATCCGCTTCCGCATCCGGATCGTCTGGAGCCGGGCGATGTGTTGATTATCAATGGGCCGATTGGGGAACATGGTCTGGCGGTCATGCTGGCGCGCGAAATGCCTGAAGTACAAAGTGTGTTGCGCAGCGATGCGGCACCTCTTAACGGTCTTATCGAAGTATTGCGCAGCGCAATTCCCGAAGTGGTGTTTATGCGTGATCCAACGCGCGGTGGATTAGCCGGCCTTACCGCCGATCTGGCCGCACGAACCGGCTGGCGGATAATTCTTGAAGAAACGCATATTCCCATTCGGCCCGAAGCGAAACATGCCGCGGACATGCTGGGACTGGATCCGCTGGATATTGCCAACGAGGGCAAAGTGGTTGTGGCGGTGCGGCCCGGGCAGGCCCCGGCGGCATTGGATGTCATGCGGCAACATCCGCTGGGAAGAGAGTCGCGCATCATCGGGTATGTCGCACCTGAAAAAGATGCGGTTTGCACCCTGCACACCTCCATAGGCGGATGGCGGGTACTGCAAAAACCTTATGGAGAACAGTTGCCGCGAATCTGTTGATTTCGTGGATTTGAAAAAAAGGAGTATGTTGTATGCTTAGAGGAACCTCAATCCCGCAACCTCCGACCCAGGATAAGCGCTGGAAAATTGTGGAAACCACCATGCGCCGCAACGACTTTCAGCCGCAGGCGCTCATTGAAAGTCTGCACAGTGTGCAACAGGCGTTTGGGTTTCTCGACATTGCGGCCATGAAATGGGTGGCCGCCGCCCTTTCTGTCCCGCTGTCGCAAGTGTATGGCGTGGCGACGTTTTACCATTTTTTCACGCTCAAACCACAGGGGAAGCACACCTGCGTGGTATGTCTGGGAACCGCGTGCTACATCAAAGACTCACGGCGGTTGCTGGACGATGTGGGGCAGCGCTACGGCGTGAAAGAGGGACACACCACCAAAAATGGTGAACTGTCGATGCTGGTGGCGCGGTGCATCGGCGCGTGCGGGTTGGCACCGGTGGCGGTGGTTGACGGGCAGGTGCTCGCCAAAGCCACCAGTGCGCACCTCATTGAAACCATTGAATCCAAAATGGAAAGGAAACAAGCCGTATGAAACCCGAAGAATTATTAGCGATGGCGGAGAAAACCCGCAGTGATCTCGATCGCTACGAGCATCGGATCCATGTATGCACCGAATCCGGATGCGTCAGCGTGCAAAGTGATGTTCTGCTTGAAAACATCGGTGAGGAAGTAAAGCGGCGCGGCCAGCAGGATAAGGTTTGCGTGAAAGGTACCGGCTGTATGGGCCTGTGCTGCAACGGGCCGCTGGTCCGGGTTGATGACGTTATGTACCAATTTGCCAAGCCGGAACATGCCGGAGTCATTGTGGAAAGCATTTCCGCTAAACCGGTAAAAGAGTTGCTGTGCGACACCAATCAGCCGTTTTTCACACGCCAGAAACTCGTGGTGCGGGAAAATTCAGGCCGTGTCGATCCGGAAAGTCTGGCGGATTGTCTGGCTTACGGAGCCTATCAGGCGCTGTTGAAAGTGTTGACCACCATGACCCCGCAACAGGTGATTCAGGAAATTTCAAATTCCGGCCTGCGGGGCCGGGGCGGAGCCGGTTTTCCAACCGGATTGAAGTGGTCGATGGTGGCCAAGGCCGGTGGCCGCGAGAAATATGTGATCTGCAATGGTGATGAGGGTGATCCTGGTGCATTCATGGATCGCAGTGTGATGGAAGGCGATCCATATCGTGTATTGGAAGGCATGGCGATAGCGGCGTATGCCGTGGGTGCCGATCATGGCGTAATTTATGTCCGGGCGGAATATCCGTTGGCGGTGAAGCGGCTGAACAAGGCCATCAACATGGCCCGCCGGCACGAATTGCTCGGGCCTAATATCTTCGGCACCAACTTCAACTTCAACATTGAACTGCGACTCGGTGCCGGCGCATTTGTCTGCGGTGAGGAAACGGCGCTGATCGCCAGCGTGGAAGGCAAACGCGGTGTGCCGCGGCCGCGGCCTCCTTATCCGGCTAATTCCGGCCTTTTCGGTTGTCCGACGCTGATTAACAATGTGGAGACTTACGCCAATATCGCCCCCATCATCAATCGGGGCGCGGCCTGGTTTTCCGCCATTGGAACGGAAAAAAGCAAGGGCACAAAAGTGTTTGCCCTGACCGGAAAAATTAAAAACACCGGACTCATCGAAGTCCCCATGGGAATGCCCCTGCGGGAAATTATTTATGACATTGCCGGGGGAATTCCCGATGGCAAAGCCTTCAAAGCGGCGCAGACCGGCGGGCCTTCCGGCGGATGCCTGCCAAAGGAACTTCTGGACATTACCGTCGATTATGAATCGCTGGTGAAAGCCGGGTCCATTATGGGATCCGGCGGCATGATCGTCATGGATGAAACCAGCAATATGGTGGATGTCGCGCGGTTCTTTATGGAATTCTGCATGACGGAAAGCTGCGGGAAGTGCGTGCCGTGCCGCGTGGGCACGTATGAAATGCACGAGCTGCTGGATCGCATCTGCAAAAAGCAGGGAACCCCGGAAGACCTGCAACTGCTCAAGACGCTCTGTGATATGGTCAAACAGACCAGCCTGTGCGGGTTGGGGCAGTCGGCACCCAATCCGGTGCTCAGCACCCTGCGTTATTTTGAAAACGAATATCTGGACCTGATTCAACAGGCCCAGGCTGGCCGCGCGGCCGGAAAGCACGATTCGAAGCCGCAACACATTGAATTGGAGGTACACCCATGAACCCTCGTGTAGCAACAACAGCCGAATCCATTACCCTGCATATCGACGGCAAAGATATCAGTTGCCGCGCCGGTGAAACCGTCCTGCAAGTAGCGCGGGAAAACGCCATCGACATTCCCACGCTCTGCCAGTTGGACGGCCTGAGTGTCTGGGGCGGATGTCGGCTGTGCATGGTGGAAATCGCCGGCTCTCCGAAACTGCATGCGGCCTGTGCCACAGCCTGTCAGGAGGGCATGATCATCACAACCAATTCTCCGCGGTTGCAGGAATATCGCCGGATGATTGTGGAATTGCTTTTTGCCGAACGCAACCACGTCTGCGCGGTGTGCGTGAGCAACGGGCACTGTGAACTGCAAAATATGGCGGTGAAGCTGGGAATCGATCATGTGCGGTTTTACTACCGCTTTCCACATCTGGAAGTGGACAATTCTCATGACTACATGCGAATGGATCAGAACCGTTGCATTCTTTGCACCCGATGCGTACGCGTGTGCGGTGAAATTGAAGGTGCCCACACCAAAGATGTCAAAGGCCGCGGCGTGATGGCCGCGATTATCCATGATCTGGATCAGCCATGGGGCGACAGTCAAACCTGTACCGGCTGCGGTAAATGTGTGAATGTATGCCCGACCGGCGCATTAACGCGGCGCACTGTGGCGGTGGGTGAAATGATTAAAAAGACCGAATTTCTTCCTTACCTGACTCTTATGCGGGAGACCAAGTCATGACCACTAAAACGCAAAAACCAACTGTGGCCACTGTGTGGCTCGACGGATGTTCGGGTTGCCACATGAGCCTGATGGACCTTGATGAACGGCTTATCCAACTGGCAAGTCTGGTGGATGTCGTGCATTCACCGGTTGTGGATCCCAAGGAGTTTCCACAAAGCGTTGATGTCACGCTTGTGGAAGGTGCCGTCAGCAGCGAAGAAGATCTGCATAAAGCTCAGATCATTCGCGCCCGCAGCAAATTTGTCATTGCCTTGGGCGATTGCGCTGTGACCGGCAATGTGCAGGCCATGCGTAATTATTGGGACCGGGAAGATTTGTTTGCCCGGGCTTATGTTGAAAATGCGCAGGAGCCTCCGACGCCGGAAATGCGAAAAGCCGCATTGCCCGTGGTGGTGGTGCCTCCGTTGCGTCCTCACGCCACGCCGTTGCATGAGGTGATCAAAGTCGATTTATATCTGCCCGGATGTCCGCCGCCGGCCGACGCGATCTGGTATGTGCTTACCGAGTTTCTGGCGGGCCGCACGCCCGTCCCGGCCACGGTGTCCCGGTTCGGCAAATAAGGTGTCCCATGAATCTCGGACGAACAATAAAGAGGATTGAATCATGACTAAGACCATTACCATTGACGGTGTTACCCGCATTGAAGGACATGCCAAGATTACCATTCAACTGGACGAGGCTGGAAAAGTCAGCGACGCCCAATTTCACGTTACGCAATTCCGCGGTTTTGAAAAATTCGTGGAAGGCCGGCCGCTGACGGAAATGCCCAGCATCATGGCCCGAATCTGCGGCATCTGCCCGGTCAGCCACCTGATGGCCGCCGCCAAAGCGTGCGATGATATGCTTGCGGTGGCCATTCCCCCCACCGCCGACAAACTGCGGCGCATCATGAACCTCGCGCAGTTGGTGCAAAGCCATGCGCTGTCGTTTTTTCATCTTTCCAGTCCGGACCTGCTTTTTGGCATGGATGGTGATCCCAAACGCCGGAATATCTTCGGATTGATTCAGGATCATCCGGATTTCGCCCGTGACGGCATCCTGTTACGCAAATTCGGCCAGGAGATTATTGCGCAGCTGGGCGGAAAAAAGATTCACCCGGCCTGGGTGGTGCCCGGCGGTGTTAATGCCCCGCTGACGGAGGAAAAGCGGGATTTGATTCTCAAGGAAATTCCCGCGGCTCTGGACCGTGCTCAACGGGCTTTGGAATTTTTTCACACCGTACAGGATCATTACCCCGCCGAGGTTGATGCCTTTGCCAATTTCCCCACGCTTTTTGCGGGTTTAAGCGGGCCGGACGGGCTGATCGAACACTATGACGGCACGCTGAGATTTGTGGATCAAAATGCTTCTCCTGTGGCTGAACTAACCGATAGCCATCACTATGGCTCCATCATCGGAGAAGCCGTGGAAAATTATTCGTACCTCAAGTTCCCGTACTTCAAAGCCCGCGGCTATCCCGAGGGAATATACCGCGTCGGACCGCTGGCACGCCTGATTGTGGCCGAACGTTGTGGTACGGTGCGGGCGGATCGTGAGCTGGGGATATTCCGTTCCCGCCTGGGCAGAGCGCCACAAAGCAGCTTCCACTACCACTGGGCCAGACTTATCGAGATCATGTACGGAATTGAAATGATCCAGCGGCTGCTGGAATATCCGGGAATTCTTGATACCCATGTGCGCTCCAGAGCCAGGCCCAACCGCCTGGAGGGTGTGGGTATTTCCGAGGCACCGCGCGGCACGCTGATTCATCATTATAAGATTGATGACAATGGACTTATTCGCTGGGCCAATCTGATCATTGCCACCGGTCACAACAATCTGGCAATGAATCGGGGCGTGCGGCAGGTTGCTGAAAGATTTGTGGACGGCAAAAAACTCAAGGAAGGCATGCTCAATCGCGTGGAGGCCGTGATCCGATGCTTTGATCCGTGCCTGAGCTGCTCCACCCATGCGCTGGGTCAGATGCCCATACGAATTGAGCTTTGCCAACCCGGCGGCGAGGTGTGCAATGTTTTGCAGAGAAACTGACATTTCCGTATCCGGCCCTGACATTCTGATTATCGGCTACGGCAATTCCATGCGCGCCGACGACGGGGCCGGGCCGGCACTGATCGAACAACTCGATGCGCTGCTGGCCCAAAAGTGCACCACCGCTGTGCGCCTGATCGCCTGCCCGCAACTGATGCCGGAACTGGCGGCGGACATCTCCGAAGCCAGGAAAGTGCTTTTTGTGGACGCCAGTGTTGCGGTAAAACCGGGACGCGTTCGCATAACGCGCGTTGAGCCGGATGCGGTGCGCATGACCATGGGGCATCATTTCTCGCCGACATCGCTATTGTCGATGGCAGGCTCGGCTTTCGGGGCCTGCCCGGCGGCGTGGGTGGCGGAAGTCGGCTGTGAATCGCTGGAAATGGACAACCGGCTAAGTGACCGGATCGCCGCCACCGTGGAGCGTCTGGCCCGGCACCTCATGTATCATCTGGCGCGCCGCCCCGGCAGTGCGGATCAGGCGTTGAACGATGGAGAACAAGACGCACGTCTCCAAACCATGTGCCAACAAAAATGAAAGGATCGTATTTATGACTACCAACAAACATACAACTGTGGATGGAAACGAAGCTGCGGCCAGTGTGGCATACCGCACCAGTGAAACGGCCTTTATTTTTCCGATTACACCCGCCAGTCCCATCAGCGAATTCTTTGATGACTGGGCATCACGCGGGCAGAAAAACATCTGGGGCGGCGTGCCGCAGATTGTGGAAATGCAAAGCGAGGGTGGAGCCGTCGGATCAGTCCATGGCGCGCTGCAGGCCGGTTCACTGTGTACCACGGCCACATCTTCGCAAGGCCTGCTGCTGATGATTCCCAACATGTATAAAATCGCCGGCGAACTTACCAGCTTTGTCATGCATGTCGCGGCCCGCTCCCTGGCCACCCATGCCTTGTCCATCTTTGGTGATCATTCCGATGTCATGGCCTGTCGGCAGACCGGCTTTGCCATGCTGGCATCCATGAATGTACAGGAAGCCCATGATCAGGCCGCCATTGCCATGGCCGCCACGCTGCGCAGCCGCATCCCGTTCCTCCATTTCTTTGACGGCTTTCGCACCTCCCATGAACTTAACAGCATTGACTTGCTCAGTGATGAGCAACTGCATTCTCTGATTCCAGTGGAATCTCTGGCCGCGCATCGCAAGCGTGGCCTGACGCCCGATGCGCCGGTGTTGCGCGGAACAGCGCAGAATCCCGACACCTTTTTTCAGGCCCGCGAAGCCCCCAATTCCTTTTATGATGCTTTGCCCGGAATTCTCAGCGAAGAGATGCGCCGATTTGGCGCGCTGACGGGCCGGAATTATCAGCCTTATGAATATCGCGGCCATCCGCAGGCCCAGCGCATCATTATCATCATGGGATCCGGTGCCGAAACCACCTGTGAGACCATACGCCATCTGGCTTCGGATGGTCAGCGGATCGGCTGCGTGATCGTGCGCATGTATCGCCCCTTTGCCGCGGATATGCTGGTGAATGCCATTCCCTCCACAGTGCGGAAGATTGCCGTGATGGATCGCTGCAAGGAGCCGGGAGCCGCCGGCGAACCACTGTATCAGGATGTGATCACTTCCCTGGCACAAGCCGCAATGGCCGGCGTATTGCCGATGGGAGAAATGCCTCTGGTGATCGGTGGACGTTATGGCCTGTCCAGCAAGGAATTTACGCCCGCGATGGTCAAGGCGATTTTCGATGAACTTGATAAACCCACCCCCAAACCCCGGTTCACCGTCGGCATCAACGACGATGTTACCCGGCTGTCGCTGCCGGTGGATGATAACTTTGACATTGAAAGCAAGGATGTTGTCCGCGCGATGTTTTTCGGCCTCGGCGCGGACGGAACG
Source organism: Planctomycetota bacterium (assembly GCA_021852225.1). The sequence goes on along the minus strand of JAJZOA010000225.1, from coordinate 3,769 downwards.
GTCGGAGCCAACAAGAATTCAATCAAAATTATCGGCGATCAGACCGATCTGCACGCCCAGGGCTATTTTGTTTACGACTCCAAAAAGTCCGGTGCCATGACCGTCTCGCATTTGCGGTTCGGCCAAGAGCCTATTCATTCGCCCTATCTGATCCGCAAGGCCAATTTCATCGCCTGCCACCAGTTTGAGTTTTTGGACCGCATGGACATTCTGGAAACCGCCGCCCCCGGCGCTGTGTTTTTGCTCAATGTTTCGCTGCCGCGGGAACAGGTGTGGAATCATCTTCCGCTGGAAATTCAGCAGGTGATTATTGATCGCAAAATTCGTTTTTTCGCCATTGACGCCAACACCGTGGCACAAAATACCGGCATGGGCCGACGAATTAATACCATCATGCAGACCGCCTTTTTCGCCATATCCGGCGTATTGCCGCGCGATGTCGCCATTGAGGCCATTAAAAAGGCGATCAAAAAAACCTATGCCAAGCGCGGTGAAGAAGTGGTGCGGCGCAATTTTGATGCGGTCGATCAGACGTTGGCCAATCTCCATGAAATAGCCGTTCCCGCGCAAGCGACATCCACATATCATCAGGGCAGTTTTGTGCAGGAGAACATGCCGGAGTTCACCAAGCGCGTGCAGGCCGTCATGATGGCCGGTAAGGGAGACCTGCTGCCGGTCAGCGCGTTTCCCGTCGATGGTACCTGGCCCACCGGCACCACGAAATGGGAAAAGCGCAACATCGCGCTGGAGATTCCCCTCTGGGATCAACAATTCTGCATTCAATGCAACAAATGCTCATTTGTCTGCCCCCATGCGGCGATTCGCGCCAAAGTTTACGATTCAACATCCCTGGCCGGCGCTCCGGAAACATTCCGCAGCATGGCTTACAAAGCGCCGGATTTCAAAGGCATGTCCTACACGCTGCAGGTCGCCCCTGAAGACTGCACCGGATGCGGACTGTGTGTTGAAGTCTGCCCCGCCAAGGACAAAACCAACCCGAAACATAAAGCCATCAACATGACACCACAGGCCGCAATCCGGGAGCCGGAACGTGCCAATTTTGATTTCTTTCTTAAGATTCCGGAACTGGATCGCGCCCGCATCACCCGCCTCGATGCCAAAGCCAGCCAGTTTATGCTGCCTCTCTTTGAATTCAGCGGGGCCTGCGCCGGCTGCGGTGAAACGCCTTATCTCAAATTGCTCACACAGCTTTTGGGAGATCGGCTGATTATCGCCAATGCCACAGGATGTTCTTCGATCTACGGCGGAAATCTTCCCACAACGCCCTACACCACGGATCGTGCCGGACGTGGTCCCGCCTGGAACAACTCCCTTTTTGAAGACAACGCCGAATTTGGTCTGGGCATTCGTGTGGGCCTGGATCAGCATATCCAGCACGCACAACGCCTCGTCCGAAATCTCTCCGGCCTGACCGGTGACACCCTGGCCGCGGCGCTATTGGAAGCCGACCAGAGTTCCGAAAAAGGCATTGCCGATCAACGCAACCGCGTGCTGGAACTCCGCAAGATTCTGACGCGATCAACGGACCCGCAAGCCGCACTTCTCCATCAGATGGCGGATTATCTGGTGCGCAAGAGTGTCTGGATCATCGGCGGTGACGGATGGGCGTATGACATTGATTTTGGCGGGTTGGATCATGTGTTAAGCCTGCCATTCGATGTCAATGTGCTTGTACTGGATACCGAAGTCTACTCCAATACCGGTGGCCAGAGTTCCAAGAGTACGCCCATTGGCGCAGTGGCCAAATTCGCCGCCGCGGGCAAAAGCACCCAGAAAAAGGACCTCGGCCTGATGGCCATGAGTTATCGCCATGCGTATGTCGCCAGCGTCGCCTTTGCGGCCAATGACAATCATACCGTCCGCGTGTTCAGTGAAGCCGCCAGTTATCACGGCCCATCTCTGATTATCGCATACAGCCACTGCATCGCTCATGGATATGATCTCAAGTTCGGCCTGAACCAGCAAAAACTTGCGGTGGACAGCGGCGTGTGGCCGCTCTATCACTATGATCCGCGATTAATCGTGCAGGGCAAACCGCCATTACAAATTGACGGCCCGGCACCCCGCGCCGATGTGCGCAATTATCTGCGCAATGAAACGCGGTTTTCCATGATTGAAAAAATCAATCCTGAAAGATTCCGTGTTCTTTCCGATGCGTCGGTGCGCAATACCACGGAACGTCTGGAACTTTATACGCATTTGGCCGGCATTGCTTTTCCGGAGGTCAAACCGCCCGCGCAGGCGGATACCAGTGCCCCGGCGGCGAAAGGAGAATAATGTTATGGATATGTCCACGAATTATATGGGTTTTGATCTTCCGCATCCGCTGATACCCGGCGCATCGCCAATGGTGGATGATATGGACACTGTCCGCCGTCTGGAAGATGCCGGCGCTCCGATGATCATCATGCACTCAATATTTGAAGAGCAATTGGTGCAGGAGGAAATGTATGTTGACTGGACGATCTCCCAGGGGCAGGACAGTTCCAGCGAAGCGTCCGGTTATCTTACCACGCCATACAATTTCCGCCTTGGACCGGATGCCTATCTCAAGCAGTTGCAAAAAATAAAGGCCGCGGTGCGGGTGCCGGTGATTGCATCCCTCAACGGACGCACACTCGGTGGATGGACATCATACGCCAAGTTGCTTGCGCAGGCCGGTGCTGATGGCATTGAATTGAATCTTTACGATTTAGCGCTCTCGGCGTTTCGTGATTCCGCGGATATTGAACGCGAATCGCTGGCGGTCATACAGGATGTGCGAAAAGCGGTACGCCTGCCTCTGGCGGTGAAGCTCTCGCCGTTTTATACCTCGCCGGTACACTTTGTTGCCCAGGCGGCCAAAGCCGGTGCCGGCAGCGTGGTGATCTTTAACCGCTTTTATCAGGCGGATGTTGATATTGAAAACCTGACCGTAAAACGGGAACTCAAGCTCTCCACATCCGACGAACTCTTGCCACGCCTGCGCTGGACGGCGGCAATCAGCGGGCAGGTGGATTGTCAGTTGGCGATTACCGGCGGCGTTCAAAATGCCCGTGATGCGGTCAAATGTATTATGGTCGGTGCTGATGCCGTGCAAATTGTTTCGGCGCTTCTGGAATATGGCCCCGATCATCTGGCCATTCTCCGCAATGCCATGGAGGAATGGATGCGCGCCAATGAATATCTTTCCCTGAAGCAAATGAAAGGATCCATGAGCCTGGCGCGTTCGCCGGAACCGGAATTATTTGAACGCGGCAACTACATCCGCATTCTTCAGGGATGGAATAAGTCTGACGCCGCCATGGATTCTTACTGGAGTTGAATCATGCATGAAGTTTCGATTGCGGAATCGTTGATTGCGTTAATCCGGCGGCACATGCCGACAGATGGAAAACTGATCCGGGCCACCGTGCGTATCGGCCCCATGCACGGCGTGGTGTCGGAGGCCATGGAGATGGCGTGGAATATCGCCCGCTCGGAAGCGGGCTGGCCCACGGCACAACTGAAAATGATAACTCCGCCCTGGCGCTTACGATGCGTGGCCTGCGGGCGATGTTGGGAACCTTTGATGGTTGATGAGCATTGCGTATGCGGTTTCACGAAGGCTGATATTATGGGCGGCGATGAATTTCAGTTGGATTCCATCGAAGTGGACTGTCCGGTAAAACATCCTATGCGAAAGTCCACGGCTTGTGTCCATGGACGCGGCAGAACCTTCAAAAAAGGAGTTAACCATGAGCACCAAAGTTCCAATTGTTGAAAATGT
>JAJZOA010000192.1 GCA_021852225.1 Planctomycetota bacterium | reverse complement strand
TCCGTCCGGACTGATCCATAGATTTGCTTATCGTGGAAACGCGGCAACCGAGGCTGTAAAGGCATGCCCTTATAGGTTAATCTTTCCCCATGCAGCCGTTGCCTATTGATCATCAGATTCCCGAGATACTCGAAACGCTTCGCCAGCGAGGTACGCTGGTGCTGCTTGCGGAGCCGGGCGCGGGAAAAACCACTCGCGTGCCGCCGGCTTTGATACGCGCCGGTCTGTGTCAGCCGCAGCATCCGCGAATTCTGGTGCTGCAGCCGCGGCGCGTGGCGGCCCGCGCCATCGCCCAGCGCATTGCTGACGAACAGGGGTGGCCTTTGGGGGGACAAGTTGGCTATCACGTTCGCATGGAACGGAAATTTCAAACTCGCACACCACTGGTGCTGATAACCGAAGGCATTCTGACGCGGCAACTACTTACGGATCCGCTTCTGGAAGGTGTGGGCACAGTGGTGCTGGATGAATTTCATGAACGGTCCATTCATAGCGATGTCGCCCTGGCGATGCTCAAGCAGGTTCGCCAAACCGTGCGGCCAGCCCTGCTGATTCTGGTCATGTCCGCCACGCTTGATCCCCAACCGATATCTCAATTTCTGGATAATGCCCCGGTCCTGAATGTTCCCGGCCGCATGTTTCCGGTGACAATCCAATACGCCCCCGGCCCGGACAAATCACTGGAGGAACGCATCGCCGGAGCGGTTGAAACCGGGTTGACCATGCATGATGCGTCCACACAATCGGTCGGCCATCTGCTGGTTTTCCTGCCCGGGGCCGGCGAAATTAACCGCTGTTTGAAAACTCTGGCCGGGCTGGCAATGCGACATCAGGCCGTTCTTCTGCCGCTACACGGATCTCTTCCGCTGGAAATGCAGTTAAAAGCCCTGGCACCCGGACCACAGAAAAAGATTATTCTTTCCACCAATATTGCGGAATCCAGTTTGACCATTGACGGCGTTCGTGTGGTGGTGGATTCCGGCCTGGTTCGCCGCGCGGGTTTTGACGCCGATCGCGGCATTGACCGGCTGGATATGCAACGCATCAGCAGGGCCTCAGCCGCACAGCGCGCCGGCCGCGCTGGACGTACCGGCCCGGGCCATTGCATTCGCCTTTGGTCCCTGCAGGAGAACAACCATCTGGCAGATTTTGACCTGCCGGAAATTCAGCGACTGGACCTGACACCGACCGTGCTTAGCCTCTATTCATGGGACCGCCGCGGACCGGACGGAATTGACTGGCTTACCCCCCCGCCAGCCGAACGCGTCAGCGCCGCGGATCAATTCCTGCTGGCTATTCGGGCGCTGGCACCTTGTGCCGATGGCGGCCAAACCATTACCCCACTGGGAAAGCGATTGCTGGCGTTACCGCTTCACCCGCGGCTCGGAAATTTTATGCTGACGGCGGCAGGGCAGGGTCTGACTCGGCCCGCAGCGCTGCTGGCCGCCATGCTTTCCGAAAAAGACATCGTGGCAAGCCGTGCCAGCCGCACTGCACAGACCACGGGAGATTCCGATGTTCTCTGGCGGTTGAACTTGCTAACCAGCGGGCGCACAAGCTCCGCCGCCCAGGACCTGGCATTGGATGACGCAGCCGTCGATCGGGTGCGTATGGTTGCGGCTGAATTGCAGCAATTGGCCACTGCCACGACGCCTCCGGACGCGCGACAGCCACCACCCAAAATCCCGGACGGAGCAACTGAAACCCAGTTGCAAAAACTTCTACTGACAGCCTATCCGGACCGCGTGTGCCGCAGGCGCGCCGCGGATCCAGCGCGCGCCCTGATGGTGGGCGGTCGTGGGGTGCGGCTGGCACCGGAAAGCATTGTAAAACGCACGGAATTTTTTCTGGCACTCGATGTTGAACTTTCCTCCAAAACCCGCCATAACGAGGCATTGGTTCGCCAGGCCAGCGCCATTGAGCCGACGTGGCTGGGCGAGCAGTTCCCCCACGCCATTGAGCAGCGCGACGAATTGATCTGGGACGCCAATACCCGCCGAATCACCGCCCAACGCACCACGCTCTATCATGACCTTCCGCTGGAACAGACCACGGGTGGCCAGCGCGATACCGGGGCAACACGTGATATGCTGCGGCGGGAACTTGGTCCGGTGGCGCAGGCCTGGCTCATGGAAAACAAGAACTGCGCACAACTCTTATTGCGATTCAATTTTTTACAGCGAACTATGCCGGACAAACACTGGCCGTTGCCTGAAGTTGATTTTCCACACGAACCAGACATTCCAACGAGCCGTCTCATGGGAGATATTCTGGCCGAGTGGCTGGCCGACCAGGCCGCTTCGACCGGCCGCGTCGATGACCTGCTGCTGCAGGATTCTCTCGCCGACCGACTGCTTGCCAGTTGGAATTATTCCACACGGACGTTAATTGATAAATGCGCGCCGCGGGATTTTAAACTGCCCAGCGGCCGCGTGGCGCAACTGCAATATCGCCCGGACGCGCCGCCAGTTCTTGCCGCGCGGGTGCAGGAGCTATTTGGCCTGCACGAAACACCACGTGTCGCGGAGGGTCGCGTAGCGGTGACATTGGAAATTCTTGGTCCCAATTATCGGCCCGTTCAAACCACCAGCGACTTAGCTGGTTTCTGGCGAGGCAGTTACCACCAGATTCGTAAAGACCTGCGCGCACGCTACCCTAAACACAACTGGCCGGACGAACCGCTAAAGGCCGTCGCCAAGCCGATGAAGCCGCGGACATAACGGGCCAGATAGGCCCCCCGAGTCTTTCCACGATTCGTCACCACTTAAAAACAATGAACGGATTATTCATTGATCACCCTTATGGGCTTTGGCTTGAAGCGTTCATTCTGGCCGAAAAATCGCGCCGGATTGTTATGGAAAACGTGAAGCAGTGTTTCCAGCGTATGACCGCGTTTCTGGGCCTCAAGCATCGTACGATGTGTATTTAAAGGGTCGCTGACGCCCCAGTCCGCGGCGGCATTTACGCACAGCCGCTCGGCACCGAATACTTCAATCATGTCCACCGCACGCTGGGGGGTGGCTTTGCTGATCGGATAAATGGTCATGCCCGCCCAGAAGCCGCGGTCTTTCACCAAACCGATGGTGTGCTCTTCGACATGGTCTATGAGTACACGGGCCGGATCAATCGCATCACCAAAATCTTTAAGCATATCCAGAATCAGTCTCGTGCCCTTGAGCTTATCCTCAAGATGCGGGGTGTGAATCAGAATAAGCGCGTGGGGTGGCCGATTCGGCCCCTTTGGCTGGCGTTTGGCCCAGTCAATGGCCATCTGCACGTGCAACTGAAATACCTGAGCCTCATTGGCGGTATTTTTGTTCAGGCCTATTTCTCCCACACCCAGAACCGTCGGACAATCAAGAAATTCGGGGATCAGAGCCAGCACCTGGCGGGCTTTGCCCAAATCCTGGGCTTCTTTCGGATTCAAACAAATCCAAGAGTAATGCTGAATGCCGAATTGCGCAGCGCGCTTCGGTTCAAATTCCGTCAACTGCCGGAAATAATCCACAAAACCTTCCGCAGACCGGTCGAACCCCGCCCAGAACGCCGGTTCACTTACGGCCACTACGCCGGACAGCGCCAAGGCCTCATAATCTGCAGTAGTACGGGAAACCATGTGAATATGCGGGTCAATTAAAAACATATCATGTCCATCCGATCCATTTTCAGGCCAGAGAATACAATTCCAGAAGTTCTTTAGCTTTGTGGCTGGAATCAGTTCCAAGAACTTTCAGGCTTTCGCGGATAAATTCCATACGGCTATCCGTCTGAATCGCCCGGGCACCAGACGCCCGATTGACACGATCGAGCGTGGCCGCAACACTCAACAGACTGGCCCGAACCTCAAGAAAATATACATCCAGGACATCTTGGGCCGAAGACATTTTCGCATGTGTGGGCATAGTGAACCTCCGCTGCAAACTTGGACTTGCTTTCCTGTACCACGATCAAACTAGTGACCGATCCAACATTTATGATAGTGAATTATAGTACTGGATAGCAACTTCCATTGCATTCCACCTATAAAGACGGATAATGCCCGCATCATGGTTCACAGGTTTAACGAGTTGGATAATATTTCGCTTGCCGAGGCGCTGAGGCAGGTTAAAGCACTGTACGACGGCTTGGACGCGGAAATTGATTTTCAGAAACCACGATGTGTGGCCAGCGGTCGCTGCTGCCATTTTGAAGCCTATGGACACCGATTATACGCCACTCGGCTGGAACTGGAGTATTTCCGCGTCGTTGAGATGATGCCACGGCTTCCAACAGCCGGAGCCGAATCACCAACTGAATCTCAAAAACAGGTGCCGGAACGCAAGTTCAGCTTTCCATTGCCATTATTCGCGGATACCGGAGAAATCGCCCCTGGCTGCCCGTGGCAGGTGAACGAGCTTTGCACCGCGCGAACCGGCCGACCGCTGGGCTGCCGCATTTATTTTTGTGATCCCGGCAGCACAGCCTGGCAGAACAATGCCTACGAACGTTATCATCGACTGCTGAAAATTTTGCATGATAAGGCGAAATTGCCCTATGCCTACATGGAATGGCGCGCCGGTCTGGGCACACTGCTGTCCACACCGCCGCCCAAGGAGAATGGATGACCACCGCGCGTCTCGCCCAATTGCTGACAATGCTGGAAGCCGAACCCAAAGACAGTTTTTTGCGCTATGGCGTGGCCATGGAATATGCCAGAGCCGGCCAGCATGATGCGGCCATCCGTGAATTCGGCACATTGCTTTCGCAGGACCCCAGTTACGTCGCCGCGTTTTTCATGTGCGGACGATCGCATGAGGCACTCGGTCAAATGGCCCTGGCCCGCGGCCAGTATGAACAGGGAATCGCAATGGCAAACAAAACCGGCGACCAGCACGCCGCCGCCGAAATGGCCGAAGCCCTGGCCGCCATTCCCCCAGTCTGATTTTCGCTTCATGTCTGTGGGTCACACGCATCCTGGAGAACACTGATGCCGCCACAATTCAAGTTTGCGTTTTCCACTAACGCATTCAGCCGATATTCCTTAAAAAAGGCGATCGAAACAATCGCCGCCTGCGGCTATAGTGGCGTTGAGATTCTGGCGGACAAACCGCATTTATATCCCGACACATTTTCGCCGCGCGTCGCGGACCAAATACGGGCCTTGCTGGAACGCACCGGACTATGCGTAAGCAATATCAACGCCAACTGCACTTTTGGTTATTGGAAAGACGCCCCGCCCGAACCTTTTTTTGAGCCTTCAATTATCTCGCCATCGACCAAACTTCGGCGGCAAAGAATCCGCATGATTTCCAATACCCTGCGCTACGCCCATGCAATTGGCGCCACAAATATCAGCATTACAAGTGGTCGGGCGCTGCCCACCATGCCACCACCAATCGCCACACGACAACTGCGCGAATCGCTTAAGCCTATACTCGAATTAGCCCAGAAATTAAACGTGCGGGTCGGGATAGAGTCTGAACCGGGCCTGTTTATTGAATGGGCCACTGAACTGGCAGCCCTGATTGACAGCATGAAAAGTCCGATGCTGGGCGCGAATCTGGATATCGGCCACAGTGTTGTTATCGGCGAGCCAGTCGGCGACACGTTGCGCCTCCTGCGGGGCCGGATATGGAACTGCCATATTGAAGATCTGCTGGGCCGCAAACATTATCACCTTATTCCCGGACGGGGCAATCTGGACTGGGGAAAGCTCAGGCGGCAGCTTGCGGCCATACACTATCCCAATTTTCTAACGGTGGAACTTTATACCTATCCGGACTCACCGGCAAAAGCCGCTCTGCACAGCATCGCATTTCTGAAACCGCGCTTTGTCAGGCCGTGATTCCGCTGACCCGCCTATGGCCGCTGAAAAAAATGCAATTTCAGAATCCGGAACCAGATGCCATGTTTATGTTATCCGAATGAAATTTACACATATGGCTGGAAACAATCAAATGATCAATCAGCTTAAGTAACACTGCTTATCGAACGTCTTGAACTGCCACGGAGAATCCTCTAGTGTTAGGGCGTTGGCGGAAAAATCCGCGTCATTGGATGCTTGTGCAGCGAACGCCCTGGATGCGGCGCATAAGCGATTTTCGGAAAACGTAAGGAAAGACTTTCATTGGATACAGCAGCCATTATCTGGATTTTGGAAATTGCGGGCGCATCTTTTCTTGGTGGCGTAGTAGGCGCCATTAGCGGTTTAGGCGGAGGGATTGTAATTGTTCCAGTTCTGACCGTCTTCATGGGCATGCCCATCCAACAGGCCATCGGGGCCAGCATAGTATCGGTAATCGCAGTGTCCAGTGGTGCCGGATCCGTGTATGTGCGGGACCACATTACCAACGTCCGCATTGCCATGTTTCTTGAATTATCCACCGCTTCCGGGGCCATTCTGGGGGCGGCGGTACTTTCCCGGTTCCTGAATGCTGATACCCTGAAAATACTTTTTGGTTTTACCCTCCTGTTTTCACTGGTGCCGGTGCTCTTAAAACTTGCTGAAGAACTGCCCGAAAACGTGCAGAGCGACCGGCTTGCGAAATGGCTTCAATTACAAGGCTCTTATTTTGACAAGCGCATGGGCCGCGAAATCACCTACAATGCAGGACGCGTTCCACCCGCTATGGGAATCATGTTTCTGGCCGGAATTATGGCCGGCATTCTGGGAATCGGGGCCGGGGTGCTTAAAGTGCTGGCCCAGGAAATTGCCATGCGACTCCCGACCAAGGTGGCAACCGCAACCAGTAATTTCATGATTGGGGTGACAGCGGCCGCAGCTGCGGGCGTTTACCTTCACCGCGGGCTGGTGTTGCCATTTGTGGTGGTGCCGGTGGCAACTTCCGTTCTGGTGGGCGCGATTCTGGGAACCAAATTGATGGAAAAAATGTCCAATACCATGGTGCGGAAGGTTTTCGCCGTGCTCCTGGGCATTATTGGCGTTCAGATGTTAATGGGCGGCTTCCACGTTAAACTTTGAACGAAGGTAACTGACTTCGCCGGGCTGACCAGCGCCCCGGAAGCAAGAGAAAAATGAGGCAAACTGATGTCGGAACCAGAACAATCCGGAAATCCCACCACTGCGCCGGCGCAGCCTGCCGGTGGTGTGCGCAATGAAAATATCATTCAGGATGTTTCCGCATGGGTGCTGCGCATTGGTGTGGTGAGCAGCGTACTGGTGATGGCTTTGGGACTGACGCTCGCCTTTATTCACCATCCGCCGAGTGTGCACCACATGCAGACAGCGGTATTGAATGATCATTTGACCGTGATACTTCATGGTGTCATGAGCGGTGATGGCGAATCTATTATTGACGTGGGGCTTTTTATCCTGGTTTTAACGCCCGTGGCGCGAGTGCTGGCCTCAGTTATTTTATTTGCCCTGGTGGATCGCGACTGGTTTTATACCGCGGTCACGCTGATTGTCCTGATTCTGACGCTGGTATCACTGTTATTCATTCATTGACTCCGGCGGGTGTGATGCGGCCGGTGCAAAGCGGTCTTACATCCAGAGCTTTGACGGATTTTCCACCATCAGTTTTCGAATCATGCCTTCGCCTACCAGGTCCATCGCTTCGCCAATGCCCGCCATTCGCGACGCCATGTGATCGGGCCGGTGGCCATCAGTCCCCAGCATAAAATAGCGGTTTTCCTTCAGAAATCGTTGTGCCAGTTGCCGGACCAGTTCATTTTCTGAACCTCCCAACGGTCCAAGGTTACCTTGAAACAGCACGCCGCGCGCGGCCAGCACCTGAATAAACGCCGGATCGTCCAACATGCAGGCCATTCGTTCGGGATGAGCCAAAATCACTGTAAATCCGCGGCTTTGCAGCCATTGAATCGCCTCGTCACCCCATGCCGGCCAGAACGGCTCCCAAAGATCCGCCAACACATACGACGAATTCATGCCATACGTTGGCACACCGGTGGTGTCGGTCCAGCGGCACATTTCAGGGGAAAGCCGCAATTCGCCGCCCGGCCGAAATTCCGCCCTGATGCCCGCCTCTTTCATATGGCGGGAAAACCGCTCCACCGCAAGGCAGGTCTGAGCGGGCTTGATGTTGGTTATTTCCGTCGGCCCTGTATGCGGCGTCAAAAAGAACCGGTCGTAACCCTGGGCGATCATCGCCTGCACACAAAGCACTGATTCAGCGATTGTCTTGCAGCCGTCATCCATGCCGGGAAGAAAGTGATTATGTACATCGATATAGTTCATTGCCAGCGTTATTCCTCGCGCCGCTGAGCCGGCGCAGCCACAGGCGTGCGGCACCGGCTCAGCGGACAGGACGTGCGTCTGAATGGCTCAAGCGCCATCCGCACGGCCAAAGCGTTTGCGGTCATTTTCCTTCAGATGACGCTTGCGCAGCCGGATGGTACTCGGCGTCACTTCCACAAGCTCGTCGTCTTCAATATATTCCAAGGCAATTTCCAATGACATGTCGCGCGGCGGTTTGAGGATGATGTTTTTATCGCTGCTGGTGGTGCGCATGTTGGAGAGCTTCTTTTCGCGGCAGACGTTCACCGTTATATCGGTATCCTTGTTGTATTCACCCACCACCATACCTTCGTATACTTCATCGCCCGGCTTCACAAACATGACGCCGCGTTCCTGAAGCGTATCCAGCGCGTAGGCGTTGGTTTTACCAAGTTCCATGCTGACCATCACGCCGTTCTGCCGACCGGGCAACGCCCCGCGGATGAACTGATAATCATGAAAGGTGTGGTGCATGATCGCTTCACCCTGCGTACCGTTGAGAAGCCGGGTGCGCAAGCCGATCAGTCCGCGCGATGGAATTGTAAATTCCAGATGGGTAATATTTCCCTTGGAATCCATTCGCACAAGTTCGCCGCGCCGATTGCCGACCAGTTCCATGACTGCGCCGACATTCTGTTGCGGGACATCAATGACCAGGTTTTCCACGGGTTCGCATTTGTGGCCGTTAAGTTCCTTGAAAATGACCTTTGGCTTGCTGACCTGGAGTTCATATCCTTCGCGACGCATGTTTTCAATCAGCACGCCAAGGTGCAGCAGCCCGCGCCCGCTGACGCGCAAAGAATCGGCGGAAGATGTATCCTCCACCCGCAAAGCCACGTTGCTTTGCAGTTCTTTGTAAAGGCGGTCACGCAAGTTGCGGCTGGTGACAAATTTTCCCTCTTTTCCGGCAAAGGGAGAATCGTTGACGGAAAAGATCATGCTAAGCGTCGGTTCGTCCACATCAATAAGCGGCATTGCTTCAGGATGTTCAGGTGCCGCAATGGTGTCGCCGATATCCACATCTTCTATGCCGACGACGGCGCAAATATCACCGGCTTCCACACGGTCCGTTTTTTCCCTTCCAAGACCGGCAAAAAGATAAAGTTCTGTGGTGGCATGCGATTCATTTTTGCCCGTGCGTTTGATCAGGGTGATCTTCTCCCCCTTGCGGAGGTAGCCGTTAAAAACCCGGCCAATGCCGATCCGACCGACATATTCATTGTAGTCTATGTTTGTGACCTGCATCTGCAGCGGCTTTTCAAGGTCCGCCACGGGGCCTGGCACCTTGCTTACAATGGTATCCAGCAGGGGTCGCATATCGGTACTGCGATCTTCCATATTGAGCTTGGCGAAGCCGGCCCGGCCTGACGCATAGACCACTGGAAAATCAAGAGCGTCGTCGCTGGCTTCAAGTTCCACAAACAGATCAAAAATTTCGTTCAAGACTTCGTCCGGCCGGGCGTCCGGACGGTCGATTTTGTTAATCACCACGATCGGCTTGATGTGGTAATGGAATGCCTTCTTCAGCACAAAACGGGTCTGAGGCATGGGACCTTCGAACGCATCCACCAACAGAAGAACTCCGTCGGCCATTTTCAGCACACGTTCAACTTCGCCGCCGAAGTCGGCGTGACCGGGGGTATCAATAATATTGATTTTCCGTATGACGCCGGCGGAATCCGGATAGTTCATGGCGACATTTTTGGCCAGAATGGTAATGCCGCGTTCGCGTTCCAGCGGGTTATTGTCAAGAATAAGGGTTTTGTCCTCTAACTGGGCGGCGCGGAACATGCCGGATTGACGCAACAATGCGTCCACCAGCGTGGTTTTGCCATGGTCAACGTGGGCGATGATGGCAATATTGCGTAATTCGTCACGGCGTTTCATAACGGTCTTTCCGAAAACATTTCCTCTAGCAAGGGCGTGGGGGCGAAAGCCGCCCCCATCCGCCGGGCAAAAAGCCAAGCCCTGTATTGTAGTTGGAAATGTCGTGAGTATAAAGGGACTCGCGGAAATTATTGTTGTCAAGAAGTAGAAATGTCACCCTGTCAGCCGAAGTAGAAGTGTCATTCTGATATCGATAACCCGGCGGCCCGGCTGCACCATATTGATCATGCCGCAGGGCTGCAAGGCATCCAGGATCAGCTTTATGACATTTTTTGAGCCATGTTTATCGGTATGCAGCCTTATCCCGCGGCCTCTTGTCGCGCGTCGCCGCGCCCGCCCGATTCGCCCGGATTTCGTCCCGCGCCCCCATAACTTCCCCGCCTTTGGCGGCCACATTGCTTCATCTTACGCACCCGCGATTATGAAACCATTTCGCGGAACAGGCGTTTAGCCTGTGGCCCGAGGCCGCAGGTTGCCTTGACGAACCGGCACGCACACGCCTAGATTGGTGGCGCGGGCCGGGTGCCCCGGCCATACTGGAGACGACATTATGTTCTATTCGACCCACCGCATCATCTCATCGGCCTGGCGATGGCCCGCGCGTACAATGGTCCTGGCCTGCATGGCGGCCCTGCCGGCGATTCTGGCGGGCTGCTCGCACGGCTACAACTACTACCGGCCCAGCGTGTCAAGCTTTCAGCCGGGCGATACCGGGCTTCAGTCGCGCGATCTGGTGGACATGACCGACCGGCTGTCCGCCGATCTTTTGAAAATTCCGGAAATCGCCAACAATCCGAACAAAGTGATTGTGGTCATGGGGACCATTCACAACCAGACTTCCACACCCTGGCAGAACGATCAGATTTATCTGGCCCGCATGAGAGCACTCCTCAACCAGTACGCCCGCGACCGGATGGCCTTTGTCCTGCCATTGGCCAATGCCGCCGCCCTTCAGCAGAAATATCTTGGTGGCCAACAGAATACGTTAAATCCCGGAACGGGCCAATGGCAGAATTCCACATTAAGGCCGCAGTATGTGCTCAACGGCACCTTTTATGATTTGCCCAACACCGCCACCACCTATTACCTTTGCACCTTCAAGCTCGTCAGCATCGCAACTGGTGAAATTGTCTGGGAAAACAAATATGAAGTCCGATCGCTTAACTTTGGCCAGTGACGGCAAGTATATTTCCAGTGCCATCGGAGAAACATGGTGAGCCGCCCGACCTTCGACGCTTTACGTCGCGCGGGCCTTACACCTGTACACGGTCCGCTCGCGTCCCGCCCACGGTTTTTCACCGCCTGCCTGGCACTGCTGCTGATGGCAACAATGTTCTGCGCCGGCGGCTGCGCGGGGCCGGCCATAAGCGAGCGCGCCCGCGCGCCTTTCCTTGATTCCAAAGACCTTATCAATATGACTGACAAAATGGCCGCAAAAATCGCCGCCGACCCCGTCATTGCCGCCATTACCGCCCGTGGACCAATGGTCATCGTGCTGGACAACCTGAAAAATGAGACCAACCAGATCATCACCCGTGGCCAAGGTGACGCATTTCTGCATCGGGTGCGCGTTCTCCTGGCATCACACCAGTCTCTGAAAGGACGTTTCGTTTTTGTCGTCAATCCCGCGGCGCTGCGGCGGCTTCAGAACCGGTTGGGATTATCCGCAGCTTCCGATTCTCCGCCGCCGGGCATTATTCCCGCCTACGCCCTGCAGGCCACGTTTTATGCGGATACCAAAGTATCGCAGGCTTTCCGCAGCGATT
>JAJZOA010000211.1 GCA_021852225.1 Planctomycetota bacterium | reverse complement strand
ACTGGAGGCGGAACTGGCCAGAGGGCAAGCGGAACTTGACCAGATTATTAAATCCGGGCAATCAATGGTGCGTGAAGAGGTCACTGCGGATTTGTGAAATAATTGCGTTTTTTGGACCAAACCGGGCCATCGGTTTGCCATTTTGGCAGGGCCAATCGCGACAAGCGGTCCATGCAAATGCCCCACCTGTTCGGCTCGTTTTCCGTTTTTTTTAATTCATGGAAAGAAAAGCGATTCGTCAGGAATTATCTTCCCCGAGCCAGTTCATCCGCGGGCCAAGCGACTCAACAACATGATGTATGGCCGCCGCGACTCCGCCACGAAGTGTGTCGCCGCCGACACGCATCAGCTTGCACCGCTGTACCAGTGGCGTGAGTGCCTTTTGCCGCACGCGTCGCCCCAGATAATCAAATGCTTCCGGCGACACATCAAACATGCGCGTACACAGCGCCACGAGTTCCGGATTAAAAATATTGATCGCCGCCGCCACCCCGGTGGCCAATCCGTCCAGCGTGGCGTGCAGGTCTGCTGTGACGTCCAGTTGGCCGGCACGGACACGATCAATAATTTGTTCCATATCCCATTTACTTCCGGCACGTTGATTGACACGCCGCACAAATACCGGGTCTATGGACAGCGTTTCCAGACAGCCGCGATTGCCGCAACCGCAGACCTCGCCGTCCGGCTGGACGATCACATGGCCGAGTTCTCCCGCCATTCCATGGGCACCGGTCAACAGTTCCCCATTTACAAGCGCGCTTAAGCCGAAACCTGAATAAGTACCGATCATGACAAATTGCTTAATCCCGCGGGCCTCGCCGTAAACACACTCGGCCAGACAAGTCGCGATGGTCTCATGCACAAGTCTTGCTGGAATTCCCAACTCGGATTCGATATCCGCCCCTGGCCGCCGACCATCCATAAGATGCAGATTTGGGGACATCAGCACCTGTTGCTGTGCCGCATCCACCGTGCCCGACACGCTCACGCCCACGCGAAGGTATTTAAATCCCCGGCTGTACAGACTCCGAGCAGTCTGTACGCATTTTTCGATCAACGCCGGATACGACGTCGGCGTAGCAAATTCACGCACGTTAGCGGCGGCGAAAACGCCATCAAGCCCCGCCGACACAATGCGGCATCGATGCGGCTCTATCGAAACGCCAAGTACCCGCGACCGGGCGCTGGCCACACGGTACATCTGGCTAGGCCGCCCCTTCCCATCCGCCGGAACCATGCCCTGCTCCTCAATCAGCCCCAGGCGAAGAAGACGCGCCACGGTTTTGGACGCCGTTGGCATACTCGCTCCGGCGCGACGCGCAAGTTCCGCGCGGGATATAGCCCCGAAGGATTGAATCAAATCAAAAATCGTTCGCTGATTCACCTGTTTAACCAGCCGCGGACGGACCGATCGCGAATGCCCTCGAGTCGAGTTCACCGACGATGTCGGGACACTATTTGTGGACGTTTTTCGAGCAGACGTTTTAGTCATAATTTAACTTCCAATATCAATTACCTGCCGCGACGATGGAGCGACACGAAATCGGGCATTCCTCAAATCTTCGTTGCCAACCGGTTTACTCACCGGTTCACTTACCGGTTTAAATCCCGGCTAATTTGGCGATATATTTCAAACCTGTCGAAATATTATCATCTTATTTGTAATTTTGCGAACATCATGGCCATTGAGCCTTTAACGGGCGAGTGGCGCGGCGAATTTGCACCCCGGTGCTTTGGTGGAACCGGATGCGAGCATCTTGACTCATTGGACACCCATCGCCTTTCATTCCCATCGGCCTTCGATATCATCACCCGCTTAATTGGTGGGGGAAAGTACGACCTCGAGGGCATGCGATTCCAGATGTGATACAGGTTGCTTTTCAATCTGCGTTCAAACGCGGCTATCGTCACATCATCGACGCTCGCGCCGCCTCAAGACCGGCAGCCGTAGCGGCGACATGTGACCACCCCCGCCATTTATCCCGGGATACAGGCCATGCTCCGGTTTTGACCTCGTAAGGAAATCGTTTCGACCCGTCATCAGCAGCTTACTTTCGTTCACGGTCATGAACCTAATTTGAAGCGAGACCTCCGCGACTTTTCGTTTAATATTCACTACCACAGCTCTTGGCTGATGCAACCCGCACTGATTTGCAATCAGACTCCGCTGTCCAGTTGCGACCGCCACCGCGCATAGAGGTAAAGCACGAACAAACGACTGCCTTTTGGGGAAGTTTCGAGCGGTTTTGACCACGGAAGCCATTCCCTCGTATAATGTAAAAAGTTTGTGAATTGTTTCACATCGTGAAGGCATCACGTGGTGAGGCATTTTGGAGTTTTACGGTATGACATTGTTGCAAAATTCGCTGGCCATGCAGGGATTCAGCAGCCTTTACGAAATCTGGATTCTGCTGGGAATTCTGTTTGTCGCCGGACTCGGATTTGGAATTGCCAATGTGGTGCTTTCACATATTCTTGGCCCCAGCCGTAAAGGCAAAACCAAGGATTCCACATACGAATCGGGTGTGGATCCACTGGGCAGCACACGCGAACGGTTTAATGTCCGATTCTATCTGGTTGCGATGATTTTCCTGGTATTTGATGTGGAAGTCCTGTTCCTGATTCCCTGGATCAGCTCATTTAACACGGTCCGCCACCCATGGCTTCACGTTGCCAACGGCCCGCTGTTTTTAAGCGTGATCATTTTTACCGTGATATTGCTGGTGGCGTATATTTACGCTTGGGGTAAGGGAGTATTCAAGTGGGATTAAGCCGTCCCCTCGCAGCCCCGGCATTTGGTACGGCAAACCGGAAAGCGGTATATTTTGGAGCGCAAAGATGTCCATCGAACCCACAGCCTTAACCGATAATTTTCTGACCCTGAATCTGAAAAAAGTGGTCAACTGGTGCCGCCGATCCAGTGTATGGCCGTTGCCATTCGCCACAGCCTGCTGCGGAATTGAATTAATGGCGACGGCCTCGAGCCGGTACGATTTAGCGCGATTCGGGGCCGAAGTCATGCGGTTTTCGCCGCGCCAGGCAGACCTGCTGATCGTGGCTGGACGAGTCAGCATTAAAATGATGCCGGTGCTGCATCGCATTTATCTGCAGATGGCCGAGCCTAAGTGGGTTATCAGCATGGGTGCGTGTGCATGCACGGGCGGCGTGTTTGACAACTACGCCACCATTCAGGGAATTGATCAGTTCATGCCGGTGGATGTCTATATTCCGGGTTGTCCGCCCCGTCCGGAAACGCTGATTGAAGGTGTGATGGCGATTCAACGGATCGTGGATGAATATGGCATGCCGCAGGCGAAACGCCAGCCGCTGAAAATTGCCCTGCAGCCGACCTATAAGCCTTCACCGCAGCCGCAGGTGGAGCTTGGTCCGCGGCTGGCAATGGCGGCGGCGACCCACTGAATCGTCGCCCCTTGGCCAGTCGCCAAATTGGGGCAAATGGATAATTTGGCGATGCGGCCTGGAATTAGAAAAATGCGGTATCCCCTGACCGCCAAATCTGGAGTAAACGGGTACCCCGTGAACATTGTTCTTTCACTGTTATCCGCCTAGAATTGCATCGCATGAAAGTAAGCCTGTTTGTAACCTGCCTGACCGATCTTTTCGCACCCGATGTCGGGATGGCGGTCGTCAAGACCTTGGAATATTTTGACTGCATGGTGGATTTTCCGGTGGCACAAACCTGCTGCGGCCAACCTGCGTTTAATAACGGCTTTCACCACGACGCACGGGATCTTGCCCGGCGCATGATCCAGGTATTTGAAAATTCGGATTATATTGTTACACCGTCCGGATCCTGCTGCGCCATGATTCGCGATCACTATATTCATCTGATGGAAGGCGACCCGGTGTGGGAACAGAAGGCGACGGAATTTGTGGCTCGCACCTATGAATATGTGGAATTCCTGACGAAAATTTTGAAGGTGGACCTGCGACTTCTTTCATTGCCCGCCGAAAAGACATTCACCTATCATTACACATGTCATCTTCGCGGGCTTCATACAACAGGCGAACCGTGCATTGATCTGCTTAAGCAAATTGGCAATGTGCACTTTACCCCACTGGAAAAGGCGGAACAATGTTGTGGTTTTGGCGGCACATTCGCGATTAAATATTCCGACATCAGCCGAGCCATGGTTATGGACAAACTCGACTGCGGCAATAAAACCGGCGCCCAAGAAATGATCGTCAACGACGGCGGCTGCGCCATGAACATTGGCGGAGCCTGTCACCGACATGGCGGCAAATTTATACCGCGCCATATAGCCAGCATCATTTGGGACGCGATTGAATCCGGCAAAACCGCAAGCCCGCGTTCGGCGGGCACAAGCGGCGTTACCACCGCCCCGTCCGGAGCTGGATCATGAGCCAGACATCACCGTCAGCCGATGCGGCTTCGGATACTCGGCCCCGCCGCCTGGCGTTACCCGTGTTCCATCCCAATTTTCTAGCCGAGGCGCATACCGCCGCCGCCGATGCGAATCTGCACGCGGCATTGGATAATTCGGTTACAAAAAAGGATTATGGCCGGCGCGAAGCCCTGGCTCAACTGCCGGATGCGGATGGTTTGCGGGAACTGGCGGGCAAGATCAAAAGTCATACGCTGGACCATTTGGATTATTACCTGGAATTGCTGGAAAAAAATGTGCGGGCGGCCGGCGGTCAGGTTTATTTCGCCCTGGATAACGCACAGGCCAACGCCATTGTCATTGATATTGCCCGCCGCACCGGCAGCCGTCTGGTGGTAAAAAGCAAAAGCATGGTCAGCGAGGAAACCGAGCTTAATGATGCGCTAATAGCGGCCGGCATTGAACCGCTGGAAACCGACCTTGGTGAATTTATACTTCAGGTGGACCATGACCACCCGACGCATCTGGTGATGCCGGTTATCCATAAGCGAGCTGCCGAAATAGGACGCATTTTCGAAAAGTATTTCAAGGTGCCCTTCACTGAAGATCCGCAGGCGTTGGCGGAAATGGCGCGGGTTTATCTGCGGAAGCGCTTTAATGAAGCGGACATGGGCATAAGCGGGGTTAATTTTGCGATAGCGGAAACCGGCTCCATCGTGTTGTGCACCAACGAAGGGAACGGCCGCATGTGTACCAGTCGGCCGCGAATTCACGTGGCCATTATGGGAATGGAAAAAACCATTCCCGCCTGGGACGATCTGCCGGTGTTTTTGAAGCTTCTGGCACGGAGCGCTTCCGGACAGGCGCTTACCCAGTACACGAGCATCATCACCGGGCCACGCCGCCCCGGCGAACAGGATGGCCCGGACGAATTCCACCTGATTATTATGGATAATGGTCGCTCACGTATTTTAGCTGGCGAATATCGCGACACGCTGCGCTGCATCCGCTGCGGTGCCTGTCTGAATGCCTGCCCGATTTACCGAAAAGTAGGCGGAAAAAGCTACGGAAGCGTCTATCCGGGTCCGATTGGTGCCCTGCTGACTCCACTTTTTAACGGTCTGGAAGCGCATAAGCACCTGCCGATGGCGTCGAGCTTATGTGGTGCGTGCTTCGAAGCATGCCCGGTGAAAATAAATATTCCCGAATTGCTCATTTCCATGCGCAAGGACCTGGTGGAATCGGGTATCATCAGCGGACCAGAGCGCCTGGTTTTCCGAATCTGGAGTTGGACACTTGCACATGGCTGGTCGTACCGGGCCGGACAGATGATGCAGCGTTTGTTGTTGCGGCTGCTGAAAAAGCCGGATGGCTGGATCACGCGCTTACCCGGACAGCCCGGCGAGTGGACAAAAGTCCGCGATTTTCCCGCGCCGGCAAAAAAAGACTTCCGCAGTCAATATGCCACCTATCGCAAAAGCGCAACCCAACGTCCGTAAAATTGATATTAAATCCGTTGCAAACAACTGAAATTCGACGGCTTTTCAGAGGTTACCGGGCCTATGGCAGAACAATCAACAGAATCGTCCAGTCAGGGATCTGGCCCGGAATTTATGGCGCGTGTCCGCCATGCCCTGGGCCATTCGACCCAAGGCATGGCACCAAAGCCTGACACAGTGCCGGCTCGGCCCGAGCGGCTGCTGCGACAGGTAACCGCCTCGGACCCCAAACGCGTAAGCCGCTGGATTGCGATGGCGGAAAAAAATGGCATGGTGGTGCGGCGCAGCAGAGCGATCGCGCTGACTCAAGCAGTGGAGGATTGCCTGCGGAATTCCGGCGTTAAATCCATTATGCTGAATCTGTCGGATGTGCCGGAAGGATCATTGCGGGAGGATCTGAAAGCCCGTGGATATCAGGTATCCCAGTGGGGAGACGAACATTGCGCGCAAAGTGTTTATGAAACGGATGCCTCGGTGACGGATTGCCGCTATGGCCTTGCGGACAGTGGCGCACTGCTGGTCTGGAGTGATTCGGGATTCGGAAGATCCACCACATTAACAGTTCCGCTGCACATTGTACTGCTGCCGGCAACGCGAATTGTCGCCGATATGATTGATGCATTGCCGCGGGTGCGCAGGGACGCGGGCGGCCTGATCCCCAGCAACGTGGTGATCATTAACGGGCCGAGCAAAACAGCGGATATTGAAATGAATCTGGTGACGGGCGTACACGGACCTAAATTTGTGCAGGTTATTGTCATTGACGACTGAAACCGGGACGCTTGAGGCACAACACGAATCGCGGGCGGATTTGTAATGCCTTTGCCAGGACAAGACTCCACCGCGGGCCGGCGTACGGAAAATGTGGCCAATGCGCAGCAAACAGCAAGTCATGGCCATACTTGACTCCATTGTCAATGGGACAATTGCCAGAAGATGAATTGTTGCGTCTGGCACGCGGAAATTGATGTTTGCGCACACAAGCCACGCGGCACGGTCCCGACATATCAGGGTACACCGCAATTCTTTGACCAAGAAAAGGCGTTCCGCCAATGATCGCGCCAGGTATGACCGGGGCCACCGGCTTCGGGCTATTTGCGGCGGACTGTCGAACTTCTGAAGCCGCGGTTAGAATACAGGTTAAAATAGGCCGTTTGGCGCGAGGCTTATTGGGCGCGTAATCAGATTCAGGGCGTGCGGATGGACGGCAAATAGTGCGGCACCGCGTAAATCGCATTGCTCTGTTCTAATATGCAGACTCCAATTGCGCGGTCCAATCGAATCCGTTTTGGAGTTATACCATACTGATGAGCATCCTTGATGACACATCCCGCGAATCGTCCCAGAAGCCCAGCGCGGAACTTCATCCGGTTCAGAAGCCACCGGCGATGCGATTTGCGGTACTTGTGCCGGTGTACAACCATGGCGGGTCAGTCGGGCGCGTGGTGCGTGAAATTGCCGCCAAATTCGTGGATTCAAAGATTATTATTATCAATGACGGCAGCACCGACCAGACCAGCACCGCACTGGAAGAACTGATCAAAGACATGGCGCGGGTATCGTCGGGAGCGGCGGAACGCATTCGCGTAATAACGTTGGCCAGAAATCAGGGTAAAGGCGCTGCGCTTCTCGCAGGGTTCCGGGCCGCGTATGCATTGAACGCCACCCATGCACTGACGACAGATGCAGACGGGCAACATCTGGTTTTAGATATGGTCCGAGTGATGCAGTTTTCGCGGCTTTTTCCGGATGATCTGATTATTGGCGACCGGCAAATGGATGAATATCCGGTACCGCCGAGCAGTAAAAAGGGACGAGACCTGTCTCGGTTCTGGCTATGGATTCAGACCGGGCAGGACGTACCGGACAGCCAGTGCGGGCTGCGGGTATATCCGTTATCTCATACTTTGAAACTCGGCCACCACTGGTTTAAGCGATTTGATTTTGAAAGTGAAACACTGGCTCGCCATGCATGGGCTGGAATGTGCATACGCTCGACACCCATTACCTGCCTTTACTTTTCCGCAGCGGAGCGTATCACGCACTTCCGACCGATTCGCGATACCCTGCGCGGCGTACGACTGAATGTGCTGCTGGTCATTCGCCGGTTGCTGCCACTGCCCGGGCCAAAGCGACGTGCGGTTTTCTGTCGATCGGCGGAAAAGCCGACGAAGACACCCGGCTATCTGGCGTGGCATAATCGGCATGTCTGGAAAGCTATAGTGCGCGAACTGTTCACGGCACATCTGGCGGACGCCCGTCTGCCCACGGCGGTAGGTGTAGGGCTGTTAATCGGATTTTTTCCAGCCTACGGCTTGCAGACGCTGCTGGCAATTTACGTGGCCCGGCGGATTCATCTGAATGTGGCCGTCACAGTGCTGGCATCACAAATATCAATTCCGCCACTGACGCCATTGTGCATTTTAGCCAGCCTGGAAGTCGGTTCGTTGCTGCTGTACGGGCATGGGCTGTCACCCGGAATGGTGGACTGGCGGCATTTGACCGGTCTGCGGGTCTTGAAAACCTTTCTGGCGCCCGTGCTGGTGGGAGGAATCGTGTGCGGCTTGCTCGTGGGTACGACGGGGCTTTTTATCACCCGTTATTTAATGACGACGGTAAAAGAGCGGCGAAAAAAAGAAATTTTGGCTGTTGATACCCCGGCAAATAGAACTCAGAATGCCGCCACGGGCGGATTCCAGTCATCCGTCCCCCCCGCAGGCTGACAGAACAAACGAGCAAGACTTGTGAAAAAATGGTGCGGGCGGCATAATTTACACAACCAGCCTGATGGATTGACAGGCGCGGCACGGGCGGATACCAATAGTGTCATGCTCTGCCGCTTGGCGGAATTTTGCTTTTGGAGGCATTCATGAAGCGTCTCACAACTTTTGGGTTGTTGGCATGTTTATCTGTGGCGTTACCCACGCTCACGGGTTGCCAGACTTTGACCGACACGCCCGGGCAAAATGCCAACCGCATTGCCCGCTCGACGTCCACAGACTGGTTGCAAGCCGGTGACGATACCGAACATGTGCTCCTGATTGATAGGCCGCTCACGCTTTCACGAGTTCCAATCACCCCATAATGTAAATTCTTCCCGATCGCGGGGCGATTGGCCTGATGGCGTTGCGAATTGCCACCGGCATATAAGCGTCTGAGCGCGATAATTTGCGGCGGGCAGGGCCCAAGCGGGTTGGTGCGCCGCATTGCAGATACCCGAATCTGATATTGGGCCCCCGGCAGACAGGTTTCGGACAAACCGGGACGGTCTGGTTGGAATTTCGTCTTTCAAGTCGAAATGGATAGCTGAAAATTCCGCGGCGGTCCGTGGTTGCGTCATTCCGAAGCGGCCACAATACGCTTTAGCGAACAAATTGGGATTTTTCCGGTCCAGCCGGAATGTCTCATGGATAGTACGTTGCACAACCGATTTATAAGACCATTAAGGATACCGCGATGGTGATGAAAAAATTGTTATACGGCTCTCTGATATCGGCTACCATGCTTATGCTGGGGGGGTGCGGCCAGCAGTCCAGCGGACTGCACTCCTATATTAGCGGGCAGTTGGATGCCCAAGCCAATCATACGGATCAGGCCATTGCTGAACTAAACGCGGCAATCGAAAAGAATCCGCAGCTGGAGTTGGCCTATCAGGCTTTGGGCGACCTGTATCTTAAAAAGGGAGACTTTCATCAGGCGGCGGCGAGCTTCCAGAGAGCGTCGGAAATTAATCCCTGGAGTTTTCACAACTTCTATTCACTGGGCCTGACTCGCCAGGAACTTCGCGAATTTGTCCGCGCGATTGGAGCCTATCAACGGGCACTCGAGATTAAGCCAAAGAGCGCTCAAGCATCCATTAAACTTGCGGTGGCCTACGCCCAGGACGGCAAGCCATTTATGGGTTTGATCTACGGCAAGCGGGCGATTGCTGACGGCAGTAATTCGTTCTCCACGTGGGTCAATCTGGGTGCAATTTATTCACAGGCGGCGGATACCGATCCGTCCTACCGGCGACATGCTATTCATTATTACAAGCAGAGCCTGGAACTTCAGCCGCATCAGTCCGCGATTTACCTGAATCTTGCCGGTGTCTATATTGCGGAAAAGCGATTTGATACCGCACTGCACGTTCTGGCAACAGGGGAAAAGCTGGCACCTTCACCGGCCATTGACGAACGAATGGGGTATTGCCAGTACAGCCTCGGACATCTGGCGGCGGCGACCGCGAAATATAAGGCCGCTTTGAAACAATTTCCAAATTACACGCCGGCAATAAACGGTCTGGGTGTTGTGGATATGGCCGGATACCTGAAGGACAATTCACAAACCGATTTAAAGACCCAGGCACTGAACCTCTGGCTTAAGAGCCTATCGATCAATCCGAATCAGCCAATGATCCGGCAATTGCTAAAGCATTTCGGCCATTAAGCCAATCGGTCGCCATACTGGCGGCCCTGGCAATAGTCTTTGAGAACAGGCGGGATTTATCCCGGTCCAAGTGTGGTAACTGTCAGCGGAGAAAGCGTGAAATTCCGCAGCAGGCCGGTCACGGCTGAGGTGTTGACCCTTTGGAGGACTTCAAGGTCCTGTTCCAACGTGCGGTATTCGTGATTGTAGATCCACCGACTGAGTATGTTTCGCATGCGACCGAGAGGCAATTCCCCTTGAAGAACTGAACCGGTTTCAATTTTGGTTCGGCTGCGGCTTATTTCAATATCCGTCAGACCATCGCGTACCGCTTTGGCCATTTCGGAAATCATAATTTCTTCCACCTGGGCGGCGCGGGCGGGATCGCACGATGCTCCAGCAAAAAAGCTGCCCATTCCATCGTGTGGATAGAAGGCAAAATCCGCCTCATCCGCCAGACCTGGTTCAATTAAAGCCCAGTAGAATCTGGAGCCATCGGGATCGCCCATGACATCCGAAAACACCTGCGCGGCGAATCGCTGGTCGTCCTGCGCCGAGGGTCCGGGGCAAATCATGGCAATGTAATGGCGTTTGAGTTTGGGATCGGTGATATGACGTCGGTGTGCCGCCAGCAACGGCGGTACATAGCTCCGCTGCACATCCACATGCGCCCAGGCGGAGCAGGCCTGCCGGGCATCGGCCATTAAAGAGTCAAAATCCAG
Organism: Planctomycetota bacterium; assembly: GCA_021852225.1. The sequence continues at coordinate 1,059 of JAJZOA010000211.1, read as the reverse complement.
CTTGCCCGCAACCGCCAGCGCCATATTCCCCGGTCCATAATGGGAATCAAAATAGCTTTTCATCTGGTCGCGGCGCAGAGCCGCAATGGATTCTTTAGGGCCAAGTATGGACTGGGCCATCGGATGGCCGCCAAAATGATCCTGCATAATGGCTTCATAAAGGACATGGCCGGGACGATCCAGGTAAAGCGCGATTTCCTCAAGAATGACTTTTTTTTCCATATCAAAATCTTCGTTGCGCAGAGCCGGGCGCATCATGTCGGCCAGAAGATCAAGTGCGGATGGCAAGAATTCCGGCAGGATGTGGGCCCAGTAACAGGTGACCTCGTTGCTGGTAAACGCATTGTTGCGGGCACCCATGGCGTCAAATTCCCTGTTTACCTCGGCAGCGGTCCGCCGGGCGGTGCCTTTGAACATCATGTGTTCCAAAAAGTGTGACACGCCATTGACGTGCGATGATTCATCGCGTGAACCGGTTTTCACCATGAATCCGATGGCGGTACTTTGGGCATGTGGGTGTATTTCCGCAATTACATCCAGACCATTGGCAAGCTGTGCGTGCTTGAAACTGACCATGAAAACTCCATCAAACAGAAAAATTGGACAATAGACCTAAGGCGGTGGCCCTCGCAAAACAGAGGGCCTGGCCTCAGCCGGCGGGAAAAGTGTCCGGCACGGTTATCTTACCAGGTCCTATGGTCACGACGGTGATCGCTCCCGGAGGGTTGGCCGCGAGAAAATTATTGATATCGGTGAGGCTGACCGCTTCAATGGCGGATCGCAATTCCTCAAGTGTGCGGGTTCGACCGTAATAATGGTAATCGGCGGCGATCGCACCAGCTCGCGAGGCGGAGCTTTCTCCCTGCATGATCACACGGCTTTTCATGCCGATGCGCGTTCGCTCAAGTTCGTCCGCGGTCACACCATTCCCAAGGCGGTGAAGTTCGACAAGAAAGGAATCCAGTGTTTTTTGAGCGCGTTCGGGAACGGTTCCGGCATAGCCAACGACCACACCCGGTCCGGGCTTTTTCAGGCTCATGTAGCCCGCGTGCACGGCAT
>JAJZOA010000127.1 GCA_021852225.1 Planctomycetota bacterium | reverse complement strand
TTCGTCAGGTGGAAAAAGCCCTGATTGAACAAGCCCTTGCAAAATGTGCCGATGTGAAAATAAAAGCGGCCGATTTTCTTGGCATCAACCGCAACACCCTGAATAAAAAAGTAAAAGAACTGGGAATCGAAGCACACGAAACCCCAGAGGAATAAACACCCGCTCGGGCATTTGAGTGCGCGCAACCCGCCCACCCGGCGGCCCATACCATCGCTTCGCCCGGCTGAAAATAAAAGCGCCCTGCTGACGCGGCCAAAAATAGCGGCCCGCGCTGCGGTACTCTGCCCAGGGCGATTCAGCGGGTCTGATAGGCGGAATTATCCGGTGAAAGAAAGCCCGTTCCGACGCCTACAGGCACTGGTGTGGGAACGGTTTGTGTGTAACAAGTGGTTTGTGAAGACGCATGGCCATCGCAATAAGCCACATTGGTGGCACCCATATGCCGGAAAGCCTGGGTGCCGGCGGCCCGTTCCTGGTCGGTTATGTTGTCCGCATTGGCAGGCACCGGACTTTGCAGCACCGGTGCCCGCATCCAGTAATTAATGCCACCATAAAAACCGCCATCCCCAAACAGCGCACAACTTGCCGGATCGGCAATGTCCGTATTGGTGGCGGGAACCGGGTTATATTCCCCGCTGCCGTGGCCAATGTAGCTGGTATTGTAGTTGTACCCCAGCACGATCTGGCCGGTGGCAGGCCTAACCGGAACCTGTGGGCAAACCAGAACGTCCAGACTGGTCCGTCCCATCCATAGAATCCCGGGACTGTAGGTTTTCTGGTGCGTGGTACGGCTGATCTTTTCCGCCAGCGCCCAGGATGGATTTCCAATGCCGTAGTAGCCCGGCGGGTAAAACCCGTGGTATGCGATCTCATATTCCTGGGCGGCCAATGCAAGCTGACGCAGATTGCTGAGGCAAGCCGCGGAATCCGCATCCTGTTTTGCAGTGGCCAGGGCCGGCAGAAGAAGCGCGATAAGCAGCGCGATGATGGAGATAACCACCAGCAGTTCAGAAAGCGTAAATCCGTTGGGATGTTTCCGCATCATGGTACACCTCAGGCTGTCCGTGTTTTCCGCCGTGGCCGCAGCAGCATTGCGGCAGCACCAATTGCCAACAGACTCAGACCGGCCGGTTCAGGCGTCGTGACGCCCACCACCGCCTGAACATAAAGGCTATAGGTTGTGGAATCAGGTACGACAAAAGCGACTTCGTTAACGCCTGAAAGGCCGGTTGAAGCCAGGTTCAACCACGTGCCACCCGCCGACCCGTTGAGTGTGGACATAACCTGACTGTAATTTTCATTATTAAACGATGCCAGCGTGCCGGTGAACGCCTTTGACGGATCCGCCAGTGGTGTGCCCAATGCAGGAGTGACCGTGTTGTTGCCGCCATCGGGTGCGACCGCAGTGCTGGCGTAAAAAGCCGAAGGATTATTCAGATTAAGCACCACCGCATTGGCCGGTGCTGACGCCAGAGCGGGTGTTCCGGATGCGGCAGCCGTCCAAGTGGTGCCTGTCACGCTATTGTTAGAAATGGTTTGGCCGGAACACCAGACCCATTGGCTGCCGTTGCCAACCGCGACATAGGCAAGGCGTGGATTGCTGAAGGTTGCCGCCGTGCCGCCGGTGGTGCCGCTGCCCGAATAATTGGCGCTTGATGAAGTGGCACCCGGACTCGTGTCAGTCAGACCAATTCCGGTGTGGATACCCAGATTAAAACCATTGTTAACGGCCGTGCTTGTGGACGCGGCGAACGCCCCGCCAAAACCAAGAATAAGCGCATTGCCGGGAGTGACCTGCGCCTCAGTCGTGCCATCGGCACTGTTGTATGCCGCTTCAAAGGGTGTCAGATAATAATGCCCGCTTCCCGTACCAGTGACCGGTGCGGAATAAGCATATCCCGCATTGCTGCTTAATTGCCCTGACCAGCCAGCAATCGGGTAACTTCCGGTGCTTACTCCGCCGCTGATGACGTTGTTTGCGTAAGAATAGACGGCTGCTTGAGTTTGGCCGGCAACGGACAGCAGACCAGCGGACGCGGTGGAAAAAAGAAGTGCTGATACGCCGGCAAAACTGGTCAGTCTGGAGGATTGGAAACGGTGCATGAAAGGCTCCTGTCGAAGTGTGCGATGCCGGAAAAGTGCCTAAACGCGGGCCTTGCAAAGTTCAAGCGAGCCGGCATTTAACGGAACAGACAACTGATTCTGATACCTGTTAAATCAGGTCAATTCCATTCCAACCCCATGGCGGATTGGTGGGTATGTTTCAGGCATTCGGCCGCCGGTCCCATACGCGGGGATGGCAAACCATTTAACAGGCAGGTCTTCTGGCTTGGGGCTGTGGATTGGCGAGGTCTTCCCGATTCAATGCCCTGTATTCCGCAGTGATGCGAAAAACCGGTCTATGCACCGGTCAGGCATATATCAGTGACACTCGCCCAAGCTGCCCTTTTACAGCGGCGCGTCCGCGGCGGAATTTCACCGCCTTCCCTTTTCATCCGTCAACGCAACGGACACCTGTTGAGTTGAAGCATACCGAAATAAAAAAAAACTGCAAGAAAAAACGGACGATTGCGTGTATCGCCCCATAATAGGCGTCGCCTGGCAGATTTATGCGGTGATATCCAGTTTAATGGCTTTGCCGGCCGGACGGGTCAGGTTGCGGATACTGATCTGGCCGGCCAGGTTCTGCACGATGGCATTGAGGCTTCGCGCTGTGGCGGAATTGCCCTGCAGGTTAAAAAATGGATCGCCGGAATCCGATTGTTTCCGGATGCTCATGTCAATTGGCACATCGCCCAGGAATGGCAGGCCCATATCCTTGGCCATGGCCTGCGCCCCGCCCCGGCCGAAAATGTCGTATTGCGTTCCATGTTCACATACAAAGCTGCTCATGTTTTCCACAACACCCAGAATCGAAACGCCCAACTGCTGAAACATTCGCACTGCGCGGCGGGCATCCATAAGGGCCACTTCCTGGGGCGTGGCCACAATGACCGCGCCGGTCAAGCCGATAGATTGGGCCAGAGTCAGCGAAACATCGCCTGTTCCCGGCGGCAAATCCACCACCAAATAGTCCAATTCCTCCCAAAGAACCTGTTCCAGGAATTGCCGGATAACGCCATGAACCATCGGCCCGCGCCAGATGAGTGCCTTTTCCTTGGGAACAATAAATCCAATTGACATTACCCGCAGCGGATTTTCCTTCGGGCCAACCGAAAATGGCACAATCTGATCGCCCCGCAGCGCCGGAGATTGCGCCTCCAAGCCGGTCATGGTCGGAATGGACGGCCCGTACACATCGCCGTCCAGCAGGCCGACTTTGGCACCCTGCAGGCTTAAGCCCGCCGCGATGCTCACCGCCATGGTGCTTTTACCCACACCACCCTTGCCTGCACCCACGGCAATTACATTCCGCACACCCGGCAACAGATTTTTAGGCTGACCCGCGCCGCGAACATTGGCGGTGAATGTCACCTCCACCCGAGTTACACCCGGCACACGCGTCACCGCAGCGGTAACATCATTTCTGATTTTATCCCGCATCGGACAGGCCGGGGTGGTTAATTCCACGCCGACCGTCACCTGGCCGCCATTGATGGCGATATCCTTGACCATGTTAAGTGTGACAATATCCTTAAATATTTCCGGGTCCTGAACGGTTTTAAGAACCGCCAAAACCGCCTCGCGATCGGGTGTCATGAATCATTCCGCCTTTGCAGTCATTATGCCGGACCATGCCGGCACACATGCCGCCACGCCAACTGTCGGCTGAATAAGCAATCCAGCCATTACTGGATTCTATCGCCTTTCGTGCGGCGCGTAAAAACAAATTGATGGGCAATGTATCGTCAGTGGATCATATCCGCGGGCCATTGACGCGCTAGCAGGCCCAGTTTCAAGAATTCCGGTTTTGGTCGAGCTTCAAGCGAGGCCGGCGGCGTAATGGCTAGGGGGAGCGCCGTTCTGAAAGTCTCTAATCCCTGAAGAAGTTTCGCTGAATCAAGTTGTCGAATGGCATGCGGGTTCAATGATATGCTGTAATCCGCATGAATCCCGAGAAGCGCGTTGTCGTAGGCGCCGTGATGCAACCTGCATAATGCGATTCCATTTTCAAGTTCATCCGTGCTTTTTGGGTGCGATACGGGTACGATGTGCGCGGCATCGACCAACTTAAGCGAGCATTGACAGATAGCACAGCGGTATGATTACGCTTGAAGAACATTGGGGCGAAACCTGGCCTCGCGGTAAGTCCGCATGATCTCCACCATTTCAATACGGCGAGCGAGTTCTGAGGTGGTGCTGGCGGTATCGATAAAAGACTTCTCGTTCTCAACGTCTTGCGAAAGCATTTCACTTACAGACTTCGCGTCGGAATCCGCGTCATGGAGCTTTCTGCCGTGGTATATATACCATGGCAACGAGGCAGGCCCCGCCGCCACGACTACTTCCTTGCCTTGTGCAGCGGGCTTGACCTGCACCGCGATACCGTTGGCCGAGGCAGATTCCAGTACGTTTGCGGAAATTTGCATGCTTGGTGAACGCGGCGAAAATTTTGTGTGCCTTGCGGCGTCCCAGAAAGCGTACGCATCAAACTCTTCGCTATAACCGCTTATAATGGTGTGGCGACCTGGCTGGAGTGGAAATTGGCGCGCTCCGGTTACCTGAATTCGAGGTTCGTTGGCCGGTCGGACGCCTGCGCCTCCGCCTCCGGGGGTTATTGTCCAGATAAACAACAGGCAATCCGCTGTGCCTTCTGCGGAAGTTATAGAGATTCGGGCGGGACGTTCCGTCGGCATGCCGCCCACCAGCAGCACCAACGCTCCGCTGCGTTCAAGTGCCGCAATAAACTGTTCCACTAAGACCGGAAATTTTATACCGGGCATTGATGCGACTCCGCGATCTCGGAAGTTTCAGGGACTGGAAACAATGGCCCACGCTCAAATAGGAACAACGAACCTTGCAGATGCTGGTAGCCGTTCTGAATAAGGCTCTTCATTGATTTGCTGTATGGCTGTAACACGCGACGGTTGTCCGCTTTCGGATGCTCGGATTTGCTGAACCACCCGACCATATTGACAGCATCTTTGACGCGAACACGGCGTACCGTAATCCATTCGGCCGGCGTGGGCAGGCGGGCCGGGTTGAACCAATAGAATTCCTGGGCAAGGAAAATTTCACGAGCCAACTTAACCACTGACTCGAAATGATAGAAGCTTCGCACTGGAACGCCGGGAACCCATGCTCCCCCGATGTCCAGAACGAAACTGCCGGTTGGTTTCAGAACGCGATGGATTTCCCGGCAAAATGGCATGAACCAATCGAGGTATCGTTCCACTGGCTCGTTGCCATATTCCTTTTTTTTCGAGTGAGTGCGAATGGAGGCGACGTCATCACCAGATCCACACTGGCCGCGGGGAGTTGGCGAAGAATTTCAATTGAGTCGGTCAAAATGCCGTGCCCTTGGGCGTGGTGTAAAAAGGTTGGGATTCACCGGGTGGAAAAATTAATTGCAATTCCGCAGGCAACTTCAGAACTTTGCGAGGAGTTGTTTTCATGTTGATCATCTTTCCTGACCGTTGCATGGCACCCTATGCGGTATACTGTTGCAGCCGCAGCACGATGTAAAGTTAATTATTGCACGTGCATGTTCTTTTGCCGCCGAATGGATGGAACGCGTTGGGATTTTGCATCGGCTGGTAGAACCTGAGTAAGGCAGACGCACGATGAATCCGATATTTACGCATGGGCTTTTCAATCGGCCGCTTTCCCGGAGGCGGAAAGTGCTGGCGCTTTGTCTGGCGGTTGGGGTGGATGGTGTTCGCCTGCTGTGTGGCGGAACAATTGGCTTTCTGGACCCTGTGGATGATGTCGCTGATCTGGCCACCGCATTTTTTCTCTGGCTGATCATCGGCCCGAGTTGGGCAATGGCAGTCGCACTGATTATTGAACTGATTCCCGGCGTTGCGGTGTTTCCCAGTTGGACCGCGCTGGCCCTGATGGTACTGGCCGCCGCACCGAAGCCCGCATCGCCGGACAATATGAAAATGACGGCCACCCGGCAATAAACAAAGCGTTCAGTCTATCCCTGTTTCAGGCCGTGGTACCGGCTTGATGGGCATTTAACTGCCGCCGCGCTTCTTCCAGGAAATTGGCATCGGGCATCGCGTACGGTCGGAATTTTTCCAAGGTGCCCTGTTCCTCGCTGAAGGCCAGGGCGCGGCAGGCACCCAGCCGGTTAGCCGCCGGTGAATCAATCAGATTGCTGCTGTCGGCGGCGCTCATTTGGAACAGAATGCGGTTGTCAAATTCACGCATTAAATTCCGGTTCATCGCCCGTTCCACGGAAACCATGGTATCCACCCAGGCAATAATATGAATCCCAACTCCCGGTCCTTCGGTCAGCAGGTCGGCAAATTGCCTGCCCGGATCGGGCGCGGCGTTTTCATCGCCGCTGGAGAATCCGAAGCTTTCCTCCGACTTTCGCAGCACGCGGTAACGCTGCAATCCCAGGATAAACACAAAAATGGATGGCGGCTGACCGCCGGCGTCTTCCTGTCGCCGCTTGAGTTCCTGCGCCAATTCGTTTACTGCATCGGGAACACCGCGGTAATCAACATTGCGGCAGGTCTGCGGCGTGATGCCCGCCACCGTTCCCAGTACGCCAAAGGACGGTGAATCGGCTGGACTGCCATCCAGAATATAAAATACTGCTGCGGATTCCTGTTGCGCCGAAATCGCGATCATGCCCGCGGACATAATGGCCAGAGCCTGTTCTTCGGCCTGGCCAATAAGCAGGGCATTGCCGCCGCTCTGGCGGCGAAAGCTTATGCCCGTGGGGTCTTTAATCGCCACGGGTTCACCCAGCCAGATTCGTGGCACCGAAACGACCTGCGGAGATTTGAGCAATGCCGTCAGCCGGGGATTCTTTCGGATATCGGCGGGGGCGTTGCCTTCAAAAACAATTGCGGCCTCGGCCTGAATGCCGGTTTTATGATCAATTGCCGTTACGGCATCAAGGTACGCGTCGCGCTGTTCATCGGAAAGCCACGCCACCTGAAAAGGGCTGTTGCCTTCCACCAGGCCGCCGGCATCGTTGTAAATCGCTTCGCCGGGGCGGGACAGCAGCCGGGCGGCGGAATTGCCATCCGCCAGCACAACTTGTGAATCAGCTTCCGTGGTCTGCAGTGCAATACGCACGGCGATCTGTCCGATGGTGCTGCGCGAGAGACCTGAAGAACCGGCGATGGTTTGCGATCCGAGTACCACATGGACGCCAAAGGCACGGCCCTGGCGCACCAGCCGGTCAAGCAGAAGGGCGGCATCCTGGGCGAGTTTGTCGTCCTCGCTGAAAAATTCCTGGAATTCGTCAATAATCAGCAGGGTCCGCGGCATCGGCTTTTCGGTTGCCGCGCGATATGAACCAAGGTCCTGCACGCCGGCGGCGCGGAACAATTCGCCACGGCGGCTCATTTCGCTGTCGATCCGTTGCAGAACGCTAAGTCCAAATTCGCGGTCCGATTCCACGCCAATGGCACGCGCGTGGGGCAGGCCGTGGGCGGCGTACGTTTTGAATTCCACGCCCTTTTTGAAGTCAATCAGATACAGTTCGAGTTCCGCCGGGGAATACCACATGGCCAGGTTACTGATTAACGCATGTAGCAATGTAGATTTACCAGAACCCGTTTTGCCCGTCACCAGCGCATGTTGCGCCACGCCGCGGCCCAGCGCGAAAGTCTGCAGCCGGGTGGCACCACAGCGACCGATCGGTGCCTGAAGGTCGCGGTCGGAACGGCGGGTCCAGAATTCCGCCGGAGTGGGCGCTATGGCCGAAAAAGAAACTTCCACCCGTTTTGCCAGTTTGGCCTTTTCGCCCACCTGGTGCAGGATGGCCGTCAGTTCATCTTCGCCGGGGGCGCGGTCAAGTGTCAGCGGGAAGCGGCTGAAAACGTCATCTCGCCAGACAAACCGCCCGTCGCGGAAAATCAGATTGATGCTGTGGGCCTCCAGGTCGTCCAGATGCGTGCCGGACGGCGTGGCAACACGCGTGTCCCGGAAAATCAGCGTGTAGACGCCACAGCGGGCACCAGTGGTCGCAATGCTGCTGAGCCGCTTGAGCGATTCATCGGAAAAGCCGACGGGCAGGTCGGCGATCACCAGAAACCGATAGGGTTCGGCCAGGTCGCCCGCCTGACGGTTGTAGTCGTCAATTGTTTCGTATTCATTGCGAAGATATTTCTGAATAACTGTTTCCATGTGTTCGGTCAGGTCGGACAGGCGCTGGTCAATCTGCTCGGGGCTGGTCCAGATGCGGCCATTGACCAGCGCATCGTCATAATCGGTCAGGTGCATGAATCCGGCGAAATTCTGGCCCAGTCCGACCGGGTCCACCAGCGTAAAGCGGGCACGGCCGGGCGGAACGCAAGTAAGCAGCCGCGTCATCAGAGCCTGCAGCGCGGCGATAGCCTGGGCCCGTCCGGCGCGGTCCGCATGAAGCAGCAGTGAGCCGCGCCGCGGGAATTCCAGCATCGCTTCAATGGAAATCGGCGCGGGAATTTGCAATGTGAAGCCGCCCGCCGGATCCGCTGCGGCGATCAGTTCGCCGACGTCCACCTGTAGTTCTCCGAAACGCACGCTGTCCGGAAAACTTGTCGGGGCGACCCAGCCGGCCTGGCCAGGCCGCTGGCCCGCTGTTTCCGCCGGACTCGCGGAGCCAATCGGTTCCCGAAATTGTGCCAACCCATCCAACCACGTTTTTTCAAGTTCGGTCCGCAACTGGCTGTGCCGGGTGTTAATTTCCGCGCGCCGGGCCGCGGCACCGCCGGTTATTTTCTGGAGTTCCATCTGATATTTGCGGTTTATTTCCGCAAGCTGCCCATCCCGCGCCTGAATCGCCTCCTGTTGGGCGACCGCATGGCGCTGTGTGAGTCGGTCAAGTTTGGCCTTTCCTTCGGCGGTAATGGCCTGAAGCGCGGTGTCGCGGTTTATTTTGGCTTTTTCCAGCAGGGGTCCCGCCTTTTCGCGTTGCGCCTGAATTTCGGTTTTGTGCTTTTCCCGCGCCCCGGCCAGCACGCCATCGTGCCAGGCTTTGTTCGCGGCAGCCAGTTCCCGGCCCGCGGCATCGGCCTGAAACAGAGCCGTGTGCAGCGGGATATACGCGCGGCGGACTGCTTTGCGGGCCATCCATCGCAACAGCAGCATCAGGCAACTCATCACCAGAACCGCGCCGGCACCAAACAGACCCAGCATATTCCAGTTGGGAAGCTGTTCTCCCGGCAGAATCTGGGAAAAGCCAACTGCGGCCAGCACCACCACCGAAAACACCATGTAGGGTCCGACACCCGCAAAAAAGCGGGGCAGCCCAAGGCTGTTCAGATGTTCAATACCGGCATTTACATCCGCCACATGTTTGTCATACTCCGCCAGCAATGCCAGCCGGTCGCCGGTGGTATCGGGTTGCCGATCCGGCGTGCCGGCGGTGGCGGCTTCAGCCTCCGGTGAATGGCCATATTTTCTAAGCAGGGCTTCGCCGCTTTCGCGTTTTCCGGCCATTTTAGCGGTATTGGTTTCGATGGATTCCTGCAACTCGGCGCGCAGCCGGTTCTGCTGGGCGTCAAGTTCAATATCCGCCAGCCAAACCACTTCGGCAATTTTCTTTTTCAGAGCTTCATGCACATTTTCAAATTCCTTTGCGGCGCGTTTGCGCGCTGCGGCGGTTTCTTCAATCGCGGCCTGAGATTCGGCCGTGTGGCGACTCTGATTCTGTTCCACGCGCGCCGCATAAGCCGTTGCCGTTTGCGATTCGGCATGACGCAGACTGCTTTCCAGAAGTTCCAGGGAATGTTTTTCTTTTTCATCAACACTGGCGGCATCGCGATGGAATTCGGATTCAATGATTGGTTCCCGTGCGACGGCCTGCTGGGCCAGCGACATAAGATCGCGCAATGCGGCCCGTTGCCGATCAGAGCCGGCCACCGCACGGCGGCTGGCGGCATCATGGGGCACAGTTACCGGCTGGCCGTTTGTGGGAATTACCATCGAATCTTGTGCTGGTTGTGTCATGTTCCTCTTATCCGCAATCCCGCTTGATCTGGGTTAATATCTGTTTCAGATGATCCATGGCGGTCAGGGCGTTGCGTGCATCTTCCATCACCGGGCGAATGCAGCGCTCTTCCAGCGAGTGGCTGTTGGCATCATCCCAAATCAGCCGCATTTCATGCCAACGGGCATCCAAATCCCGTGCAAGTTTACTGATTCGCGCCTGACCTTCATATACGCCCATCGCATGAAGCTCCAAAAAGTTTCAACTTTGCGGCCAAATGCGGCGATTTTCCGCATTAAAAACCGCCTTAAGCCCTTCCGGCCCGAATAGCGCAATTGTACCGGCTGAAAGGTTTGTCATCGCGTTGAGTTCTGGCCGCTCTTGAAGGAATGCCGCCGCGGTCAAATTATAAAACCGTTCAGCCGCGCCGGCGGTCTGGTTGCGGTTTGCCGGGCCAATAAACAGCCGGTCCGCATCCAGACGTATGACTATCCAATCCGCATCCTGCGGAAGTTGCCCGGAAAGCACGATGCTGGTGGCCGCCCTGGTTTCACCCGTCATATCTGGCGCGGGCAAATTCCCCAGTTCTGTGATTTTGATTGCGGGCAGCGAAAGCGGGGCATCCGGCGCGGGGGAAGAATGGGTCAGGACTGAATCGGCCGGAATCGCATCACGCAGACGCGCAGCTTCGGGGTCTGGCGCAGGCTGGTCGGTTGTTCGGCCACGCGCCATGCCGCCCGGCTGGTTGGGTCCTCCACCTTCGCTGGCTCGCTGGCCAGTGGCATCGGAACCGGCTTCCACGGGCGATGCGGTGTAGCGCTCTAGTAAAGCAACCGAATTGGTTAATTGCGCCAAGGCCGCGGGAATGCCACCGGCGACCGTATTGGCGAAGGGTTTTACGCCGCCATGGTACATCGCTATTTCCTTGGGGAAACGGCGACACCACGATTTGGTATTGGCCATTTTCTGTTCGGCCTCGGCGAGGTTCCGTTTGGCCACGGCCACCGCCTTATGTTCTTCAACGGCCGACGGCGGCCGCCCGCTGACATCTTTATAAAGGGTCTTATCGCGCAGAGCCTGCTGGGCCTTGGCGAGCAATTCCTGGCGTTTGCGGATTTGCGCGTTCCAGAAGGAGGTCTGTTCGCCTTCCAGCCAGTTGAGAGTCCGGTTGATTTCGCTTTGGGCGTCATCAAGGGCTAAATTTGCCGCCTCGGCGAATTTGGCCAGTTGAACGCGGAAGGTTTTGATCGCGTCAATATCATCAATCCGGGCGCCTTGAGACATGGATTCTCCCACAGCGCGGCCGCAACGGGCGGATTAGCGCTGTTTTAAATACTCTTCAATAAGTTTCGCCTTTTTGACCAAGACTTGTGCATGCTGGTGGGAATCCTGCAGAAAACTGGAAACCGTTTTCATCGCCTGTTCAAAGGCTTCCATGAATTTCCGTTGTTCCTGGTCCTGCCAGTTGGCCTCCAGTCCGCGAAGGCGGCCATACAGGTTCCCGATAAGTCCCTGCAGGTCATTGTTGAAACGATTCAGGTCCTGGGCGAAACGTCGAAGTTCTTCGGGGTCCACATTGGCTTTGGCCATTGACATAACTCCAGATTTAATCCAACGGATCTATTATACAACAAAGCCGCGGCCGATGCGCTTCAAAATGTATCTGTATTGACAACGTCGCTGACAAATGAATAGTGCAACGGCTGCCCAGAGCGGTTGAACAGGTAACAATTGCAAAGTATATCTTGAGAAAATTGCATTGTTCGCCGATTCCGCACAGCCGATTCGTTTAAGCAAGTTAAATCAGCGGTTTGGTTTGTCCCATGGCGGCACGCCGTCGTAGCCCGGGCATTCCGCCTCTGGGAATGATGTTCGTGGGCAAAGATATCCGGGCCGTGGAATACCACTGTGCCTATCAACCCATTTTCTCCCTGCCCGGCCACTGGGCCGGCACCATTTTCTGCGGTCCACGTCGGCCAGGCGATGCCACCGAGCTTTCCCAATGATTTAGAAACTATCTCAAAAGAGGGTTTTCCGTTACAATCATGACCGGTATTAAGAAAGGAGCCATGGATGGCCAAGCGTAAAAAAGCGGTGGAACCGCTGCCCACGATCTGGCGAGTGAACGATGAA
>JAJZOA010000038.1 GCA_021852225.1 Planctomycetota bacterium | reverse complement strand
CTGGTTGCCGGGATCGGCGATCTGGCCTTTGGCCACCTGCAACTGAATCCCAACGGTGTGACCATTCGTTCCGCCATGGACATCGCCCTGGGCTCCATTGTGTTGATGGTATTGGCGATCACCGCCACACGTCTGGCGGGCGATCTGGTCTCCGGCGGGCCGAGCCTGGGCGCAGGCACGATGCTGGATGCTGCCGGTGGCGCGGGTTTACTTGCCTACGGAACCGGCCAAACCGCATATGGCGCCGGCACATTTGTTGCCGGAGGAGTAGTAGGCGCGTCGCTCGCTTCCGTCCGAGCGGCATCGACGCTACGTTCTCAAACGCCAAACTCCGGGACTGCCGCTGGCGGCAGCACGCCCTCCGGCCCAGCGCCCAAGGCGGCATCATTGCAAACCAGTCATCTGCAAGCGGGCAGTCAGCGTGTCAGTCGCGGTATTCAAAAGATCGAAGGATCATGCGGTGGCGGTGGAGGCCTAAGCGCCGGCCGCGGGAATCTTTCCGAGGAATAAACAACCAAGAACAATTGGCACTATTTGGAGAAATCAATCATGGGCTTTTCATTACGCACCACCAGTTACGGCCACAACAACACAACCCCTTACCAGACACACTATCTGCGGGCGGCCAGGGTGTGGGATCAGCGCATCGGCACGGCCCGCCAACAGGCCGCCCATTGGCGCATCGCGGCCCTGGGTGCTTTATTGCTGGCGGTGATTTCCACCAGCGCCGTGGTCTATATGAGCCTGACCCGCCAGGTGGCGGCTTATGTGGTGCCGGTAGATAAAGTTGGCATGCCGGGGCGTATTGAATTGGCCAACGGCATTTATCATCCCGACGCCGCCCAGATTGGGTATTTCGTGGGGCAGGTGGTCAGCCTGGTTCGTTCCCGGCCCTTGGATCCCGTGGTGCTGCGGGATCAGTGGCTTAAGGCGTATCACTTCCTGGCCGGCGATGCGATCCGCGCTATGAACCAGTATGCCGCCCGTCAAAGCGGAGTTGATTCTATCGGCACACCGATCGCGAAAACGGTGCACTTGGTGAGCATCCTGCAAAGAAGCCACACCACCTACCAGGTCCGCTGGATTGAAGACACCTTCAGTCATGGAGCAATAGTACGCTCTGTGCATTACACGGGTCTGTTTGACATCAAACTCATTCCGCCGGCCACACCCCAGCAGGTGTTCAACAATCCGCTGGGCGTTTACATCACCGACTTTACCTGGAGTCCGGATTTTGATGGGCCGGTCCAAGGCATCCGGCAGGGTTCCACTCACTAAAAACCATGGGAAATACGAAACCGCACGATTATTTGAAAGGAATCTCTCATGCGTCACAAAAACACAACATTTGGATTGAAAAAATTTGGCCAATGCCGCCATGGTGCGACCATACTGGTCGCGCTTGCATGCATAACCGCCGGTGGTTGCTCCAGCCAACGGCAACCTGACATCGTGGTTGGACCCGACACGCGCTTAGTCCCGGCCCACCTGGAATCCAATCAGGCTCTGCCCAAGGTGGTGCAGGTCAGAGTTCCGGTGTTTGAACCACAATTGCGGGCTTTGCCGGCCAGCGGTGCCAATGCTCAACCAAAACAGACGAGCAATGCCCTCCAAACGATTGCCAGGGCTGTCGCCAGGGCGACACGCCAACCGACACCCAAGGGCTTTATCGACGCGGTGGAGTATTACGATTACGCCCCGGGCGTGGTCTATACCGCTGTGACCAGTCCCGGCTTTGTCACCACTATCGCCTTGCAACCTGGAGAACAACTTGAAAGTTGTGCCGCCGGTGATACAACCCGCTGGATTGTTCAATCTGTCCAGGCTGGCTCCGGCGACAATCGCCAGACCCTGATTCTGGTCAAGCCGCGTCTGCCGGATTTATCCACCAATATGGTCATCACCACCGACCGGCGCATTTATCAAATTGATCTTCGTTCCGTATCCGTGGGCGTCTATCAGACCATGATCGCCTGGCACTATCCTTTCGGGAGCTTGACGATCATCGAACACAAGCTGCATCGGCGGGAAGCCGGTCAAAATGCCGTTCTCGGTCGTCATCTGAATCTGTCACAATTGAACTTCAATTACCTGATACTCAAGCAGAATGGCAAGACACCGCCGTGGACGCCGCTGCGTGCCTTTGATGATGGCGAAAAGACGTACATTGAATTCCCGCCGGATTTGGGTGTCACCGCGGCACCGCCGCTGTTTGTGCTGGGCAAGAACGGACACGCCCAGATCGTCAATTACCGTATCCGGGGCGATTACTACATCGTGGATCAGCTATTTGATGAGGCGGAACTGCGCCTGGGCCAGAAGCCCCAGACCATTGTGCGTATTGAACGGGCCAAACCCAAGTAATTGGCATAAATGGTTTTTGGTTCGCCTTGGCGCATGCCGCAGCCACCACAAATTTATATGGAGAATACAAATCATGAACGAAGAACAGAAATCCACAGACCAACCACAAGAACCGGCAGAGGTGTTGCCAAAGCCCGCGGCCCGCCAGGAGGAACCCGTCGTCGCCCCAACTTCACCGGCTTCACCCAATTCAGGCACAGCGGATACTCAACCGCCGATTGATGGCCAGACTTCAGAGCCGGCATTGCCCGCGGCCACCGATACCGCCATGAGCAATGGCGGCCCAGCCGCCGCCGAGGAAAGCGATAAGCACGAAACGCAAGCGACACTGCAACTGCATCCATCGCGGCCGGCGGTCACACGACTCAAGCCCAAAGCGGTGGGTTTGATATTGGTAGCCGCCGTGGGCGCGGTGGGCATGGCGCTGGTCATCGGTCTGGGTGGTTCGCCATCAGAACAAATAAAGCATCCGTCGCAGAACAATGATGCTTCGCCTGTACCGGCCGCCGAAACGGCCAATGACAATCCGCTGCTGAGCACATTACCGCCAACGTACACGTGGCCCCAAAGCGATAACCGTACCCCCAGTCGCAGTACACTGCCGCCCGGCAGGCCGGTACCAAGTATCAGTAAAGACGGTAATAGCACAACGCGCACCGCCACCGCCCAGCAATTGCTGGCCGCGGCCCAGGCGCGCCAGCGATTGGTGGATTTGAAAACCTTGCAGCGCCAATGGCGGCAGGCCATGAATTCGCCGGAAGTTTTTCCGGGCTTGGATTATGCTGCCGGCGATCACCAAACGACCGCATCGCCGGCACATTCCGGTGCGGCAGGAGACATTGCCACAACAGGTGATAATGCCACAAATGGGTTGATCGGATCTTCGGGAATGTTCCCTTTCGGGCCGCAAGGTGCTGTCGGAATGAATTCCCCGGCAGATGCTACCGGCCAGAGCGGAAGTATTCAGCAGGAGCACAGGGATTTTCTGAATCGCGCCAGTGCTGTTGACACCTATTTGGCCCAGTCGCTTATTAAACCAGCTTCCCCCTATGAAATCCAGGCTGGTACGGTCATTCCCGGCGCTCTGGTCACCGGCATCAACAGCGACCTGCCCGGCCAGATTATCGGCGTGGTGACACAGAATGTCTTTGATTCGGTTACCGGGCGGTATCTGCTTATTCCCCAGGGCTCACGCCTGCTGGGGCGCTACAGCAGCGTGGTGGGCAATGGCGAAAACCGTGTCCTGATCGCCTGGCAGCGGTTAATTCTGCCCAATGGCGATTCCATCGTGCTCGATGCCATGCCGGGCACGGATCAGGAAGGCCAATCGGGTCTGCACGACAAGGTTGATTACCACTTTAAAAAGCTCGCCGAAGCTGCGGCCTTAAGTACGGCCATTGCCTATGGCGGTAGTCTGGCCATCAATCCCAACAGCACCAGCACGAATCAGGATGTTGTCGGCAATACCATCGCCCAGGAGGCTTCCCAGATCGGCCAGAGAATCATTAACCGGCAGTTGGACGTGCAACCCACGATCACCATCCGGCCCGGCTGGCCGTTCAGGATTCTTGTTAATAAGGACATAATTTTAAAATCGTACCAGCCATGAGAACCAGTGTCATATGCGGAATTGAACAAATCCGTATTGAAAAGGAGACCCACCCATGAACGAAATCGCGTTACCCGCATTCCACGTGACGACAACGAGCACTTGCCCGGTCAAGATTGATTACCGGCTCGGACAGGATTTGCGGCTTTATCGCCAGTATTACAAGCAAGCCTACGGGGCCGAAGTCACTGAGGCCGACCTGATCCGTGAAATGACCCGCCGGTTCATGGAATCGGATCCCCAGTTCCAAATCTTCAAAAACCGCCAAACAGCCGTCGTTGGTCGCCGAGGACCAAAGTCAGCCGTACCCACAACCCCTCAAAAAGTGCTTCAAACAAACGGCGTACCAGTCACATCGGCAAACTGATATGTCACATATCGCATATGACCATTTATTATTCGGGCAGCTGAGAACCCCAATACAGTGGCAACGTGGACAAAAACACAGAGCTTCACCATGATGTGAATGCAAGAGGTTCCATACGGTGGAACGACACGCTGTCCTATTCGGCGGCCTGCTGTGATAGGTCGAATTGTGAGGCAGCGGACGAATCACCTGTACGATGTCAGAAAGGCGAAAATAATGAACGATCATACCTTGCTGTTTTGCGATACCGATGTGCATAAATTCTTTACAGACCGTACAAATCAAGCCAAAAAAGCTGTTGATGATATTCCACCTTCGCAGTTTCAGGCCTCCACCGACGACCAGATCATTGAACATGTACGCTCACGACTGGAGGTCACTCCGCTTAAACTCTATCGAGACCGCGCTGAAATGACCGAACAAGAATCTCATATTGATGTCACACATAATTCGCAATATGCCACTTTCCCGGGTGAGCGATGTGTTGTCCCCAGCGTGAAAGTCATAATTTCCATACCATACTTTGGCGATAAGTCGCTCTGGCGAATAAAGCCCAACCCATTTCTTCTGAATTCCCCACGAGGAATCATTCAAACCAGATGTGGTCAAGATGCTGGAATTTTATCGCTAGAAATTCATATGCCGACTGGCGAAGAGCCGAGCAAGTTTAAGACTCGCTTCGATGAACAACTAACCCTCCTTGAAACTTTTATCACAAACCAGACGAGAAATATTGCGACATACAATCAGCAACTCCCTGCGCAAATTCGAGGATTCGTGCAAGCCCGCCGCAGCCGCCTGGAAAAACAAAACCAAGTTCGCAACATCCTCAATATCCCGTTGGCTCGTCGTCCGGGAGCACCGGAAGTCCAGCCATTGGCGGTGCCACGTAAATTGATTCGCCCACTACCGCCCCCTCCCGACACAAAACCGGAACCAGGCGTTCGCGACGAAGATTACGAGCATATTTTGAGCGTAATCCGCCATGAAGGAAAATCGTTCGAAACGACACCGGCAACGTTCGCAAAACATGATGAAGAGGAATTGCGCGACATTATTCTGGCCCACCTGAATGGTCATTACCATGGCGACGCTACTGGCGAACGCTTTCGAAAGAAAGGGAAAACAGATATCTGCATTGAGGCTGAAAATCGCGCCGCATTTATTGCCGAGTGCAAAGTATGGCGTGGTCCGAAAGAGTGCACGCAAGCGGTGGATCAGTTATTATCGTACCTGACTTGGCGAGATTGCAAGTGCTCGCTTGTTTTCTTTAACACAAAAATAGCGAATTTCTCTCTTGCTCAGCGTAACTTGGCGTCTGCAATGGCCGGTCACGCACTTTTTGTTTGCGAAATTTCGCCATCACAAGCGGGGGAATGGCGATTCCGGTTCAAGCAACCAGTCGATGAACAACGAATCGTAACGGTGCATGTTTTCTTTTTTGATCTACTGTCGGTGACTGGGGTTCACACTTGATTGCCTTTACCACGTCAGCAAGGGCACGCGTACCGCAGCGATCCGGCTATGCCGAATCGGGCCATAGTACCGGCTGTCAAAACTATTCCAGATTCGGCTGGAATAGACGAAATATTCGTGTGGCCCAAGCACACAATCGGCCCGCCAATGCGGCAGTAACCGGCTTTTTTCATCATGCGTGTAGATCGGCGCTATTTTTCGGCCGTTAATGTAAAGCCAGCGCCCCAGGGTGTTGACCTTATCACCTGGGCCGGCGGCGATGGGTTTGAGAATATACCAGTGCCGGCCCGTGTGGCCGGTGCGTTTCCGGATGTACGACCACGCCAAGGCCGGGATCCGGAAATCCACAATTCGCCCTACAGTTGGCCGTTCATTCACCCGCAGGTAAATTCCTGGTGCCACACTGGGGGAAGTGTTGATCACAATCTGCCGATTTGCCAGCAGCCATGAAATCGCCATCCAGAAGCTCAACAGCCCCAGCGGCCAGGCCAGTTTTTGTATGGTCTTCAGTTGAGGCACACCTTGCTCCAACCACGCACCCGGCCTTCACGAAAACACCGGGTAATTTGGATATGGTGCCCCAAAATCCTGAATATCAACGATGGCAACCTCTCCGGCTCGCTGCCGCCATCACGAATCTGGTCCAACAGCAGCAGGAATCCATCCACCGGCCCGTCCTCACCTGCCGGTCCTTCCTGTTCGATCAGAGCATGTACCAGTACCTTGGCCGAGACATCCGGCACCTTTACCCCAATCTTGGTTGTTTCCAGAGCTTCCAGTACGGCCAGAACACGATGCTGATTACCGTCGCCGCGTCTGTTCCACCACACCACGCCAAATCTCTGGGTAGGCAGAAAATCATGGATTGTTTCGACATAATCACTATGTTGTACTTGGCGCTGGGATATTGGTGACCCGAAACACAACCGGCATATTCTCTGGCCAGGCTGGTCGTAAGCGAACAAACGGGTGGAGGCTTGCAGTTTCATGGTAAAAAACTCCTTTCATCATGGCGGGCATTTCAATAATTCATTGGGCATATGGCCTTGAACCCCAGTAAAAGTCCACTTGCCACAAGGCGAACCAATACCTAACATACTACGAACAAGTGGAGGTGGAGTCAAGCAGAAGATCACGCATATTATCACTTGCTTGACTTTTATAGTGAATTAGTGGTTAAATATAGGTGTTATGCCAGCGTTTGGTAACATTCTCAAAGAGTTGCGGCACAAAGCCGGTTGGAAGCAGGAATACCTTGCCGAGAAGGTGGGTATTGCACGCGAGCATGTCGCACGCCTGGAAGCCCAGAAGAACCTGCCTCAACAGGGAACCTATCGGCGTATCGCCGAGGCCTTCGGCTTAACTGTGGAAGAACTTGACGGTCTCTGGCGGGCATCACGCATTGAGCAGTATCGCGCCACGTTGGACCGCAAAGCCCCGGTGATCAACAGAGCGCCGGCCGGCCATGCCGCGGATTATTCTGAATTAGATGGCGATAATGGCATTGGCCGTGACTATGTGTCCGTTGTAGGCACTGGCATAGATGATCCCCTGGTCTTTGCCTTTGAGGTTGTCGGAGATTCCATGCTCCCGGCGTTTGCACCGGGGGAAGTGTGCCTCTGTTCCCCCAACACACCCATCGAAGACGGAGATGCCGTCTATGTGCGTTTCAGTCCCGAACGTGACAGCGAATGCACTTTTAAACGCGTTTACGATCTTAAGGACGGCCGGGTGGAACTGCGGGCCGACAACACGATCTACAAGCCCATGATCGTGCCCAAGGAGCATATTGTCCGGATGAGTTATGTAGCGGCGAAAATCACACGCTTTGACAAAAAGAAGCGCGGGGCGTTTTGAACTGGTCAAAATTGAAATCTGACTTATTCGCCCGTGACATTACCAAAGCGTTCGCGGTGCCGCATGGCGATACTGCCGCGGGCGTCAGCGCTTTGTTCAAGCCAATGGAGAATGAGAGCTTCCAGCACCAGCTTGGGATTGGCCAGATGCCTGGCGCAATCCTCCTCGAACGACTCGAAAAGTCGGGTATTAAAACGGTACGTTCGCTGCATCGTCAGCGGCTTGCGGGCCAACTCCGAAGATTTCGACGATTTACTTTGCTTTGCCATAATGCACCTACCTTATGCCAGGACCATGAAACCTGCAAGGCCATCACCATGAATGACTGTATTGACTTTAGTTATACCAATATGCTATCATAAGCACAATGAAGCAGTAACCACCTATGAGGACACGCCCATGAAGACGATCACTGAGACAAAACAACATGCCCAATTGTTGACCGTGCCGGAAGCGGCGCAGCGGCTCGGCATCAGCACACGTAAAATGTGGCAATTGATTTCGGAAGGTCAGCTTCACGCCGTCCATATCGGCTCGCGCAGTACGCGGATTCTGGAATCCGAAATTGAAGAATTCGTGAAACGACTCCAAGAAATGGCAATTCATCGGAATTGACGACTTTGATTGGTGTTATCAACCTGAGATGGGCCGTGTCTTGTCTATCTCGGCGAGATATATTTCCCATCAGAAGCTTTGTAAATTGAGGAGGCCGACCATGGCCAGCGTATTCAAGCGTTCGATATGGCTGAATCCCACAACCGGCAAGTCTTGCCGGAAGGACACTCTCGGCGCGAAACACGCCCGCAGCCGGATTTGGTATTACAAGGTCATCGGCGATAAACGAAGCTATCCCGGCTACACCGACAAAACCGCCACTACGGCCAAGGCCGCCGAACATGAGAAACGGCTGGCCCGGGGAGAGCAGGGGCTCATTGATCACTTTGCCGAGCACCGCAAGAAGCCATTGAGTGAACATGTTCGGGAATACCTTGCCGATTTGAAAGCGGCTGGTCGCGATAAGGCACATATTTATATCAACGAAAAGCGATTGGAAAAACTGGCCGTGAACTGTAATTGGACTCGTTTGCCTGACATCACGGCCAACTCCTTCGTTCGCTGGCGCGAAGGGCAGAGCGAAGCCGCTCCCAAGACGTTAAACCACTACCTTGGCACAGCACGAGCTTTTTGCCGCTGGTGCATGCGCCTCAATCGGCTGCCGCAAGATCCACTTGCTAATATTTCTGAAGTGAAAATAAACGGCGACGTCCGACGGCAGCGCCGGGCTTTAACGATCGAAGAGATTGAACGACTGTTAGCCGTTGCCGGGTCGCGCAAAGTGGCATATCTGTTCGCCATTCTTACCGGCGCTCGCCGGGGAGAAATGCGCCAACTGCAATGGGGCGATGTTCATCTTGATTGTCCCGATCCGTTCGTGGAGTTAAGGGCCAGCACGACCAAGAATGGCAAGCGGGCGGTGCTTTGGTTGCGAGACGACTTGGCCGCGGAACTCCACCGGATCAAACCTGATGAAGCGGAGCCCACAGCGCCAGTTTTTAAGGGCGTGATGGAACCACATAAGATGCGGAAGTTCAACGCCGACCTGAAATCCGCAGGAATACCCCGTGTGGACGCACAAGGCAGGATAATCGACTGGCATTCCATGCGCCATACAACCGCCACATTGCTGGCACGGTCCGGCGTATCCCCGCGAACGGCACAAGAAATCATGCGCCATTCTGACCAACGGCTTACCAATGTCGTCTATACGGACGTTACGCAACTGCCAACGTTGGACGCCATGGCTCGACTGCCACGATTTGATAATGCGCAGCCGAAGGCCACTGGGAAGGCCGCCATGGAACCCAGTGGCCAAACGGCCAATACAGGTCTTTGTCGCACCAAAGGTAGCACCATGGACCTTGCTTTTGGGTGCCTAAATTCGCATTTACCTGCATCGCTGGAAAAAACCGGTAACGCCAAAAAACCGCATATTTCGCAGGAAAATGAACGAAATTGCGCCACGTTGCACTCTGCCGAAAAAATGAGGCCGCTGGGGATCGAACCCAGGACCCACAGATTAAAAGTCTGTTGCTCTACCAGCTGAGCTACGGCCTCAGAAGCGATGCCCCCGACTGGGTTAAAATCGGGAGCATCGTATTTTACGGCTATTGCCCGGAATGGCAAGGAAGCCAATAACTTGAGAACGCGCGCCATGCCAACCGATATGCGTTGAAATATTGCGAAAATAGGTAGAAATAGGATTTTAGACGCTGGCGCTGGCTCCGCGGTCTTAATTTGTACTTAAAAACATGGGAAATTGCCGCTGTCCGGTAGAGTAAACGGCGGGACCGGGCTTGACGATTCGACGATCTCCTACTATTCTTATCGGAATAGTTCCAATGGTTGGAGTCGTTCCCCAACCCTCTTGGACAGAGGCCCCAGAGGAGCTAAACTTTGCAGACTATGCAGGAACCAGCAAAAATCGCCAGTATCGCCAGCCACGGCAAAAATGAGGCCCCGCTTACCCATCTTCGCGAACTGGAGGCTGAAAGCATCCATATCATTCGCGAAGTGGTCGCTGAATTTGCGAATCCGGTCATGCTGTTTTCCAGCGGGAAGGATTCATCGGTCATGCTGCACCTGGCGCGCAAGGCCTTTTTCCCGGCCAAGGTGCCCTTTCCATTTTTGCATATTGACACCACCTGGGACTTTCAGGAGGTGTATAAATTCCGCGATTCCCAGGTGGCTGAATTTGATTTGAAATTGCTGGTGCACACCAACTGGGACGCCATCAAGGCCGGCATTAATCCGTTTGAATCCGGCAGTGTGAAATACACCTACAACATGAATCTGCAGGGGTTGTTGCAGGCGCTGCGCCAATACCAGTTTGACGCCGCCTTCGGCGGCGCCCGCCGCGAAGAGGAAAAATCCCGCGCCAAGGAACGCATCTTTTCCTTCCGCGACCGGCATTATCAATGGGATCCGAAAAATCAGCGGCCGGAAATGTGGAATTTGTACAACGCCCGCATCAACAAGGGGGATTCAATCCGGGTATTTCCCTTGTCCAATTGGACGGAACTGGATATATGGCAATATATTCATTTTGAAAAAATTCCGATCTGCCCGCTTTATTTCGCCGCCCCGCGGCCCGTGGTGCGTCGCGATCCGCAGCTGATTTATGTCAATGACCACCGCTATCCGCTGCATGAAGGCGAAAAACCGGAAATCAAAAGAGTCCGTTTCCGCACGCTGGGTTGTTATCCGTTGACCGGGGCGATTGAATCCCAGGCCGATACGCTGGAAAAAATAATCGAGGAAATGCTGCTGTTCAGGCAGTCCGAACGGGCCGGCCGCGCCATTGACCATGACGAGCAGGGTTCCATGGAAGCCAAAAAACGGGAAGGATATTTTTAAACACCCGAATGCCATGACCACGGCAAGTGCATTTGACCAACAAGGAAAAATCCGACAATGACCGCCATTGAACAGGCCCTGAACAACGAAGATATTCATTCCTATCTGGCGCGCAACCAGCGCAAGGAGATGCTGCGGTTCTTAACCTGCGGCAGCGTGGATGACGGCAAAAGCACCCTGATCGGGCGGTTGCTGCATGACACCAAAATGATTTATGAAGATCAGCTTGCCGCCATCCGGCGCGACAGCGTCAAGCACGGCACCACGGGCGGCGCCGTGGACCTGGCATTGCTTACCGACGGGCTGAAGGCCGAGCGGGAGCAGGGCATCACGATTGATGTGGCGTATCGCTATTTTTCCACCGACAAACGCAAATTCATCATTGCCGACACGCCCGGTCATGAACAATACACCCGCAATATGGCCACCGGGGCTTCCACCTGCCAATTGGCGATTATTCTGGTTGATGCGCGGCACGGTGTACTGGCGCAGACACGCCGCCACAGCTTTATCTGTTCGCTTCTGGGAATTTCCCACCTGGTGGTGGCCATTAATAAAATGGACCTGATGGATTTTTCCGAGCTGCGTTTCAACGAAATCAAAGCCCAATATGCGGCTTTTGCGGAACGGCTGGACATTCGCGATGTGCATTTTATTCCCATTTCCGCCTTAAACGGCGACAACGTCGTCGAGCCGAGTTCCCGTATGCCGTGGTACCAGGGTCCGACACTGCTGGGCCATCTGGAAACCGTGCATATCGCTTCGGACCGTAACATGCAAAATTTCCGCTTTCCCGTGCAGATGGTGCTGCGGCCGAATTTGAATTTCCGCGGCTTTGCCGGCACCGTGGCTTCCGGCGTGGTGCGGCGGGGCGATCCGATTATGGTCCTGCCTTCCGGCCGGCGCAGCAAAATTAAATCAATCGTCACACTGGATGGCGAACTCGAATCCGCCCAGTGCCCGATGGCCGTCACACTGACCCTTGCCGATGAAGTGGATATCAGCCGCGGAGACATGCTCGTTCATCCGCAGGATCCGCCGCGCCGTGCGCGGATTCACGCTCCAGAATCATGCCGCAGGCCACGGTATTGCTGGTCATGCGGTCGATGACAATAA
>JAJZOA010000064.1 GCA_021852225.1 Planctomycetota bacterium | reverse complement strand
AAAGATCAAAGCATCGACTCGACAGGGACCAGTTTTCGAAAAACTGGAAGAACGCATCATGCTTTCCGCAGCGACGGCTGCCACATGGTCGAATGTTGCGATTGAGGGGGGCGGGTTTGTCACCGGTATTGTCTACAACCAGAGTACGCCCAATCTGGTATACGCCAGAACGGATATTGGTGGGGCTTACCGATGGAATCCTACCAACAGCACTTGGACGCCGATTACCGACACCATTAATGCGCCGGGTGTACTAGGCTTGGCGACAGACCCGATAAACCCAAATCGAGTATATATTGCTGCTGGACTGTACACTGCGTCGTGGGCATCGGACGCATCGTTTTATTATTCCACCAATCAAGGCTCCTCTTGGACACAGGTAAGTCTGCCCTTTAAGCTCGGCGGCAACGAAGATGGCCGTGGAGCCGGCGAGCGATTGCAGGTTGATCCGAATAACGACAGCATTTTGTATTTGGGCACGAACAACAATGGCCTGTGGAAAAGCACCAATTACGGCCAATCGTGGAGTCAGGTTACCAGCTTTTCGCCGTCCAGTGTGACATTTGTTCTCTTCAATAAAGCCAGTGGTTCGTCCGGCAACGCCACTTCGGATATTTATGTCGGTGTCAATACGACAAGTGGGCCGAATCTGTATGAAAGCACCGACGCCGGAAATTCCTGGGCGCCGGTGGCGAATGAGCCGACCAACGGAATGCTGGCGTATCGGGCCGAGATGGATTCCTCCGGTCGCCTGTATGTCACTTACGATAATGCCTTGGGACCTAATAACGTTTCCGCTGGTGCCGTCTGGAGCCTCAACACACAAAACGGCGCATGGACCAACATCACCCCTCCAACTGGTCAGGGTGGTTTTGCGGGCGTGGCAGTGGATGCGGAGAACCCAGGTACAATCATCGTCAGCACGTTGGATCGGTGGTGGCCCGGTCCCCAGGGCGACCAGATATACCGTAGCACCAACGGAGGTGCGACATGGACGGATTTGTTCTCTTCGGCGACATGGAACTATTCTAGTGCGCCCTATAGCGACAAGCCTGTGAGTTGGTTGACTGACGTTGAGATCAATCCATTTAACCCGAACAACGCTATCTTCACCACTGGAGGGGGCCTTTTTGTCAGCAACAACGTGACCAATGCTGACAACGGTGGCAGCACGACGTGGTCATTCGAAGACAGCGGGCTGGAAGAAATGGCTGTTTGGGGGATCATTGCGCCACCCACCGGATCGCCATTGTTGAGTGTTACGGCTGACAACGGTGGGTTTGACAACGCCAGCTTTACCACTTCCCCCGCGGCCGGTGCATTTACCCCCAACCTGGGTTCGAGCACCAGTATTGCCTTTGCCCAGGATAATCCAAATGACATGGTGCGAGTTGGATACAACGCGCCCTATGGCGCATATTCCACCAACGACGGCACAAGCTGGACGGCGTTTTCCAGCGTACCGCCGGGCGCGAGTTCCTCCGGCCCGGGCACCATCGCGATTTCCGCTAATGGCGGGACGATCGTGTGGACTCCGTCCGGCTCCGGCGCATATTATTCCACCAACGATGGCGCTAGTTGGACTGAGGACTGGGGCTTGCCCGCAAACAACGGCACGAGTTTCAAGGTTGTGGCGGATGGAGCTAATTCGAGCAATTTCTATATTTATGATCCCGCATCAGGAGCGGTGTATGTCAGCAACAACGGTGGGACGGGATTCTGGACGGGCGCCACCGGGCTTCCTACCTGGGGCGGGCCGCTGGTTGCGGTACCGGAGGCATCGGGCGATCTCTGGCTGCCCACAAGCAGCGGCTTGTATCGATCTGTCAATTCCGGGGTCAACTTTTACAACATTGGAAGCGTGCAGACAGCCTACGCCGTGGCCTTCGGCAAGTCGCTATCGGGCGGTTATCCAGCAATCTATCTCTACGGAATGATCAACAACGTTACAGGTATATTCGTTTCCAACGATACCGGGAGCAGTTGGACGCAGATCAATACCTCGCTTGAGCCATTCGGCTGGAGCGGGGCTCCACAAGCAGTCAACGTGCTGGCCGCAAGTCCGAATGTCTACGGCCAGATTTTTGTTGGTGCCGGCGGACGGGGTCTCTTTGTGGGCAATATTGCACCTTTGCCGAGCGGATGGTCCGATCAGGACATCGGAACGCCGGGGGTGGCGGGATCGGCAAGTTACACTTCAGCCAATGGCCAATGGAACGTCTCCGGCGGCGGCACTGATATCTGGGGCGGCAGCGATCAGTTCAATTTCGCCAGTACGACTTGGTCCGGCAGCGGCACGCTTACCGCACAGGTCAACAGTATTGAAAATACGGACAGTTGGGCAAAATCCGGAGTTATGTTCCGCGATTCCAGCGGTGCCGATGCGACGTTTGTGGATGTCATGGCTACGGCCGGGAATGGTGTTACCATGCAGTGGCGCAATGCCACCGGCGGCCAATGCAACTATACATCGATCTATGGAATCAACGCGCCGGTGTGGGTGCAGTTAGTCCGCAACGGAAATAACTTCACTGGTTACTACAGCACCGATGGTAAGAGTTGGACCCTGGTGGGCACTACCACTGTGTCGTTTTCAAACGCTTCGAATCTGGCGGGCCTTGCCGTGACCGCTCATGACAACAGTGCGTTGAACACATCAGCGTTCAGTAATGTATCACTGGTTGCCACTATTCTCACCGCCGCCAACACCACAGATACCAATATCGGTGCTCCGGGCCAGTACGGTTCGTCGACGTACAATGCCACCTACGGCGACTGGACCGTCTCTGGTGGCGGCTCGGATATCTGGGGAAGCAGCGACCAATTCAATTTCGTCAGCCAGTCATGGAGCGGAGACGGCGTTTTGACTGCAGACGTGACGAGCCTCGATAATACCAATTCATGGGCCAAAGCTGGCGTGATGTTCCGAAACTCCAGCGCTGCCAACTCCCCTTTTGTGGACGTGGTATTGACACCTGGTAATGGCGTGGCCATGCAATGGCGCGACGACAGCGGACAATTAGGAAACATTCAGATTGCTGGCATCACCACCCCCGCATGGGTGCAGTTAGTCCGAAGCGGCAATAGTTTCAGCGGCTATTACAGCACCGACGGCTCCACCTGGACCCTGATCGGTTCAACCGCCATCACCTTCAGCAATACATCCATACTGGCGGGCCTGGCGGTTACCTCACACAATACCAGCGCATTGTCCATCGCCACCTTCAGTGATGTCACTCTCTGGCAATAACTGTTCCGGGGAATCCAAAAAGACTCCTGCCTTCGAGCCGCCGGCTCACGCAGGAGTCTTTTTTTGCCCTTACCAACACCTAACAAAGTGTCGCAAATTGCCACCAAATAGACGCGATAATGGTATAGACATGCGCCTATTACCCGCCTTTAGTTTGCTCTCGCGGATGCTGGCGGCGGAAGATGCATTTTCTTTGTGATCGCAGTTTCAAGGTCACACACTCTCACGTTCGGCAGTTGATATTTTGTGATTCCTGGCAAGGAGTTCGGCTATGCTTTGGCGGCGGAAACGAACGCCAAAGGGCCGCTTTCGAGGCGCTGGAACCGCGTCTCTATATGAGCGGAGGAAATTACATTGACCGTATCAACTTTGGCGACACCACCGGCGATGCGGTCTCGGAATCTGTGCATCATTTCGATCCGGGAATTGCCGCGGCACAATTGCCTGTCACCGGAATCGGCGCGGAAGGGCAGACTTTCCGGCAGTTATATGCGCCGCCGGCCAGGCCTTTGCCGCCGTCCTGTACGGTGCCGGTAATCAACTCTCATTTGCTTACCGGACCACGGACGGAGCCGCAGCCGCGTCATCGGCCGTAAGCGTATCGGGTGCCAATGTCTGGGTACAACTGATTCGCAGCGGCAACAATGTATCCGCCTATTACAGCACCACTGGCAGCACCTGGATACAGATCGGCTCTACCCAAACCATCAACATGACAGCCTCCACACAGGCGGGCATGGCGGTCACTTCCGGAAACACCAGTGCCACGGCTACAGCCACATTTGCCAATGTCTCGGCCAGTTTTAACTATTCGCTGGCCAACGCACTCCCCCAGACCACCTTCACCGCAACTGCTAATGTGAACAGCGCCTACGCCCAGGGTGCTATTGACGGCAGTACGGGTTCACAATGGAACACGAATGGTGCCCAAAGCGCCGGGGATTACATTCAGGTCAATTTAGGATCTGCCCAAACCATTCAGCACATCATGCTCGATCAGGGCGCCAGTACCGGCAACTATCCACGCGGCTTTGCCGTAGAAATATCAACCGATGGCATTAACTGGACAACTGTCTACACCGCTGCTGGATCAACCGGTTCACTGACGGATATCGTGCTCGGTTCGCCAGTCACGGCCCAGTATGTCAAGATCGTCCTTACCGCCAGCGACAACTTTATGTGGTGGAGCATTTGCGAGATTAATATTTTCAGCTAAAGCCGTTCGGTCCGCGGGCCTGCGCCACTGGGAATATTTCTTCTCCACCCTGTATAATCCATTCAATTAAAATCAGGATGGCGACGGACTGACCAATGGCGGATACAAATTCAACCTTCCATGAATCGTGGCACCGCGTGGCGGACATGAAGCCCCGCCTGCGCGCAGGCATTCATGTCTCGCGACAGATATTCCGTGGCCACCGCTGGTATGTCATCCAGGATCAGGCCAATAACGCGTTCACACGGCTGAATACACATGGCTATGCCTTTATAGGTCTGCTGGACGGGGCACGCACCGTGCGTGATGCGTGGAATATTTGCAACGGGACACTGGGCGACGACGCGCCCACCCAGGGCGAAATTATAGGACTGTTGGGCCAGTTGGCCGGGGCTAATCTTCTGGCCGCGGATTCCTTTCCGGACGCCCAGGCCATTTTCCAGAAATTTAAACGCCGCAGGAGGCGTGATATGCAGGGTCGGCTTATGAACCTGCTGTTCCCTCGCATCCCCATTTTTGATCCAGACGCGCTTCTTGAACGTGGTCTGTTTCTGGTCAAATGGATTTTCCGTCTGCCCGGTCTGCTGGTGTGGCTGGTCCTTTTAGGATCGGCAGCATACACGCTGCTGTCAGCCGGGCCAATAGCCGGAACACTTCTGACGGAATCCAGCGGACTATTGCGACCGGACAACTGGCTGCTGCTGCTGCTGGCCTTCATCGTCGATAAAACCGTTCATGAATCCGGCCATGCAATCGCGTGCAAGGCGTTTGGCCAACAGGCCGGGACCGGCGGCGAGGTGCATGTCATCGGGATGATGCTTCTCATTTTTACGCCCGTTCCCTATGTGGACGCTTCCAGTGCCTGGCTGTTGCCGGACAAATGGAAACGCGCAATAGTCGGTGCGGCTGGAATGTGGTTGGAATTTGCTCTGGCCGCCATCGCGGCCATCATCTGGCGATACAGCATCCCCGGATCGACGCTCCATGCATTTTGTTACAACCTTATGTTCATCGCCAGTGTGGCCACGCTGTTTTTCAACGGCAATCCGTTTCTTCGTTACGACGGTTACTACATTCTTGCCGACTTGCTGGAAATTCCCAACTTGTTGGGGCGCGCCATGCAATATGCCACCTACCTGATCCGTCGACATCTCTTTGGCCTTAAACGGGCCGTCGATCCGACAGAGACGCTCGGCCAGCGGCGATGGCTGCTTGTTTATCTTGTATTTTCCGGCATCGTGCGCGTTCTGGTCTGCACCGGCATTATTCTGTTTCTGGTCACAAATCTGCGGCAATACCCGCAACTGACTCTTCTTCTGCTTTCAATGGCCGCCATCGCCGCCGCCACCTGGCTGCTTGTGCCTCTGGGCCGGGCGGCGTGGTACCTGGTTTCCAGCGCGGAACTGGTGCATCGGCGTACGCGAGCGATCAGCACCAGTCTGTGCGGTTTTGGGTTGATAGTTGCGGCCATCGGACTTCTGCCCCTTCCGCATCACACGCGAATCACGGGCGTGGTACGCACCGCCCATCAGCGCGGCGTCTATGTCCCGGTGGACGGCTTTTTGCAGTGGTGCAGGCAATCGGACGCGCAAGTCGCCTCGGTGCGAAAGGGAACGATTCTGGCGCGCCTATCCAATCCCCAACTCCAAACAAGGCTGATTCAGGCCCAGTCCCGACTGGCCACAACACGCGTTAAACGTCGCAAGGCGCTGGCTGGCAATCCAGCCCTTGCGCAGATTCTTTCGCGCCAGATTTCCGCCCTTCAAACGGAGATTTCACGACTGCAAAACCGTGTGTCCGATCTGACACTGCGTTCGCCAACCGCGGGATTCTGGGTCAATCAGGACCTGCAACTAAGACAGGGTGCATATCTTAAACGGGGCGACAGAATCGGCACCTTGGTCAATTTTGCCAGACCGCTCATATTTGCACCCGCGAGTCAGGCTGGTGCCGGACGTATTATTCGATTCGGACACAAAAGCATCCAGTTACGCATTGCCGGTCGCGCAGACCCGATGATTCACGCCACGCTTGTCCGCGTTTATCCGGGCGGTGGCACCGCCATGCCTTCGCCGGCCTTAAGTTATCTGGCGGGCGGTCCGCTGGCTCCGAGCCTAAATGCCAGACAGCCCGGACAGGCGGCGCAGCCCTTTTTTATGCTCGTTCTGCGTCCGACGCAGCCGGTGCGTTTGCTTCCGGGCATGACGGTAATCGGCCGCGTCACTTTGCCCGACCAGTCGCTGCTTTTTGACATTATTCACAGCCTGCGCCGCACCTTGCAACCCGGAACCGGTTTGTAAGCTGGCCGGACCCGCTTTTAGGGTACAATGACATGAATACAACCGTCGATCCTTTGCCACGCGGCCTTGATGCGCTTTGGCTTAAGGCAATCGGAGCCTGCCACCGATTGCGGCCCGGCCACCGGCATTACCTTGCACTCGCTGACCGGGTCATCAATAGGGATAAAAGCTGGCCGGCATTAACCGATATCCAACTCAAACGAAAACTGATCCGTATCAGCCTCCCATTTCAACTGGGGCGCGATTCGCTTCCGCATCGGTTGCTCGCCGTGGCGGCTATTCGTGAAGCCATTCGTCGCAAAACAGGCATGCATCTTTTCCGCGTGCAAATCGCCGGCGCGCTGGCCTTGTTCGAGGGGCATTTTGTGGAAATGGCCACCGGGGAGGGTAAATCCATCACTGCCGTCGTGCCGGCGATCATGCACGGATGGCGACGGCGCGGCTGCCACGTGATTACCGTCAACGATTATCTGGCGCGCCGTGACGCCGAGGACTTTGCCCATATTTACGCCTTCGCCGGACTTTCCGCAAAATTCATTGAACAGGAATTATCCAGCGCCGGACGACGGGCGGCCTATGCCGCCGATGTCACCTACGCGACCAATAAGGAAATTTGTGCAGATTTTTTGCGCGACGGAATTGTGCGCGAACAGGCCGCCGCCATGGCCGGCCCGGGAGCCGCAGCCCAACATCCTGACTGCGTGCAGCGCGGATTATTTGCGGCCGTCGTGGATGAAGCGGATTCTGTTTTAATCGATGAAGCCGTCACGCCCCTTATCATATCCGGTGATGCGGCCAATCCTGAACAGACCCAGACGTGGCGAGCGGCAGTGGATATTGCCCGCCCGCTGGAAGCAGGGCGAGATTATCGCCTGGACCCGCGCTTCAAATTGGCTGAGCTTACTTCCACCGGCCGTGCCCGGATTGGCCAGGCAGTCAGACAGTTGCCGGGAATTTGGCGATCTGAGCGTCGGCGCGAGGAATTGATCTGCCAGACTCTGGCAGCTCGCCATTTCTATCTGCGCGATCGTCAGTATGTCGTGCGGGAAGACAAAATTGTCATTGTCGACGAATCGACTGGTCGCCTCATGCCTGACCGGCACTGGCGCGATGGCCTGCATCAGGCCGTGGAGGCTCGCGAACAACTTGCCATTCAGCCCATGAAGGAAACTCTCGCCCGCATCAGTTTCCAACGGTTCTTCCGCACTTATCAGCGGCTTTCCGGCATGTCGGGCACTCTTGCCGAAGCCCGCGGTGAACTTTGGCATGTCCACCGGCATTCGGTTGTTCGGCTGCCGCCCAATCGTCCCTGTCGTCGTGAAAGTCACCCCTTGGAACTTTTCACCCGAGAATCAGTCAAATGGCGGCGTGTGGTTCGTGAAATTTGCGAGGCGCACGCTTCCGGACGGCCCGTACTTGCGGGGACGCGCAGTGTTCACGCGAGCGAACTGCTGTCCGCACAACTTCGCCAGCGAGTACTTCCGCATCAGGTTCTTAATGCCCACCGCCACGCCGAAGAAGCACAGATCATCGCCGCCGCCGGAAAAGCGGAAGTGATCACGGTTGCGACAAATATGGCTGGCCGGGGAACTGATATACGCCCGGATACCGCATCGCTTAATGTCGGCGGATTACTGGTTATTGCGACGGAATTTCATGAATCCGCGCGCGTCGACCGACAACTCGCGGGCCGCGCCGGCCGACAGGGTGACCCCGGCGGACATATCGCCTTTGCCAGCCTGGAAGACCAGTTATTTTTAATTCATGGCGGTTTTCCAGCCCGTCTTGCGAAACGCCTGTTTCCCGGCGAACGTCCGTTGCCGCGCATTCTGGCCCGCCTGTTGATCCGCCACGCCCAGAATAAGGCGCAGCGACTGGCCGCGGCTCAACGCAAGTCCGTTGCATTTGCCGACGAACAACTGGATGAATCACTGGCTTTTTCCGGACGACCAGTGCCGGAAGGCGCCTAAAATAAACGCGGCGCTATGCCGAGCGATTGTCCACATGCACCCCGCCAGACCATTTGATGATCGTTTCACCGCCGCCTTAAAATGTGGCCAGCAATGTAATGAAAATAAGCAGCCAGACCGCATCCAGGAAATGCCAGTAAATCGCGCAATAGCGGACGCCCGGGTGATAATTGCGTGAATATATCTGACGGCGAGCCTTGAAGGTGGTCACACTTAAGGGAATAATTCCACCAATCACATGCAGGGCGTGAAGTACGGTAAACACATAAAACACCACCAGCAGAACATGAGATTCTATTAACGGGCCTTCACCACTGGGCAACCCGCCACTGGAAGATGCCTCCGGGCCATGGAACGCGCTAAGTGCGATCTGGTTGGCCCGCACCGTATGCAGCAGACCAAACCAGTTGAAGCCCTGAATGACCAGAAATGCCAATCCCAGCGCCAGCGTAAGCAACAGGGCCAGCCGCAGCGATTGTTGGCGATCATGATTCACCGCGCTGACGGCCCAGTGCATCGTCAGCGAGCTTACCAGCAGAATAATCGTGCTTAGCCAAAGTCCCGGCGGAAGATGGATGGAAACCGCAAATTGAAAATTGGACCGGAAAATAAAAAAGCCAATCAGACTCGACACAAACAATATGGAAAGCGCCGCGACCAGCAGTGAAATGCCCAGGGTGCCCGCTCCGGGTACAAACCCGTGCCGACGGAAATCCAGTTCCGCCGACGCACTTGCCGGATCGGTTGGTACATTGGATGCTGGCTGATCTGACATTTGGTTCATCCCGATTCAACGCAATACGATGTCTCGCGACAAGGGCGTTTCAACCCGGTCGCGGATTATTGCAAGTCATGGAATTATAGCGTGCAAACGGTAAACGGGGCGGGAAACCGGACTGCTGAACAAGCCAAGCGCAGAACGGACGATCAACCGGCCGGGCATTCCAAATATTGAAATGACCAGCGACACATGATCCACGAAACGCAAGGTGCGGTGGGCTTCCGTCTGAGTCCCGGCGGAATTTGACAAATTGCATCCCCGCGATTGAGATGTTGCAGTAGATTTTTGGAGGTTATCACAATTTATGAATAAAAAACTTGCGGCGGAATTTCTGGGAACTTTCTGGCTGGTCTTCGGCGGGTGCGGCAGCGCGCTGATTTCGGCCGCGTATCCGCACCTTGGAATTGGCTTTGCGGGTGTGGCACTGGCGTTTGGATTAACCGTATTGACCGGTATATATGCCTTTGGCTACATTTCCGGCGGCCATTTCAATCCTGCCGTGACACTTGGGGTCTGGGCGGGCGGGCGCATAAAAATTGGTGACGTGATTCCTTATATTGTCGCGCAGGTCATCGGAGCAATTGCCGCCGCGGGCATGCTGTATCTTGTTCTAAGCGGCAAGCCGGGCTTCGTGACAGGCGGTTTTGCGTCTAATGGTTACGGCAGCCTGAGCCCCGATCATTATTCAATGATTTCCGCCCTGGTGGGGGAAATTGTCTGCACATTTTTCTTTGTGGTGGTCATTCTGGGTGCGACGGCCAAACGCGCCCCGGCTGGTTTTGCGGGCGTAGCCATCGGTTTATGCCTGACGCTTATCCATCTGATCATGATTCCCGTGGACAACACGTCTGTGAATCCGGCCCGCAGCACCGGAACCGCGATTTTTGCGGGCCACGCGTTTCTTTCCCAGTTGTGGCTGTTCTGGCTGGCACCAATTGCCGGTGGAATAATCGCGGGTCTGGCTTCCCGGTGGCTGGATAAATAAAGAACGGTGACTCAATTCAGAACACCAAATATTCGTTAATCAAGACAGTACATTCACCTTTCCGGCGCGCCCGAAATTTTTCCGAGCCGGACGGTAAAGCAGTCGCCGTCCGGTCACATGACTCGGAATCGCGGGCAATTTGACGAATTAAAATCAAGTTCCTATCATTTGCCCTTCCTTGGAAGTTGATTTGCTGTATTGGAGTTTATGCCATGATTAAATGCCGTCTGCTGCGCCGTGCGCTTGTGCTGTCCGCTTTCCTGGCGGTGGGTCTGGGTCATGCTGTTGCGCACGCGGGAATGGTGTATCTGAAGAATGGGGACAAGCTTTCCGGCCATATTCTGGCCGTTACTTCCACCGATGTGGCCATTCAAACGGCTTACGCCGGAATGGTGAAAATAAAGCTTATCGACGTCCGCACCATGACGGCAAAGCGACCGGTTTATTTTGCCATCAAGGGTAGCCATCCTGCGATGGCAACCATTGCAGCCAACGCCAACGGTGTGGGCTGGCAAATGATACCCGCGCCCACGCCGGTTCCCGCAGTATCGCCGTTGGCGGCAAAGCCGGTCAAAACCGCGCCAAAGCCGGTTTCCTGGTTTGGTCCGAATTGGGAAAATGAACTTGATCTTGGACTGGTGGAAACGATGGGGAACACAAACAGCATCACATTCAACGGGGCGTTGAGCTTTCATTACCACCATAAGGCCGACGATGTAAAATTAAGTTTCCTGGGTGCCTATGGCAAAACAGACGGATCCCTGTCGCAGGCCTATTTTAATACGGATGAAATTTGGCGCCATCAACTTCTGGATTTCAAGCCGACGTGGGCAAAAAAGGCGTTCCTGTACGCGGAAAACAACAATCTCTACGATGGTGTACAGGGCATTTCCATACGGTCGCTCAATTCGGCCGGCTTGGGTTATTACATTCTGCAAAGCAAAAAAATGGAACTCGATGTCCGCGGCGGTCCGGGTTATACGTATGAAAAATTCTTTCATGGTGGAAGTTTAAGTTACATCAGCGGCACGGCGGGCCTGCATTTCATGTATCGCATCAACCAGGCTGCGAAATTCACGCAGACCCTTACCTATTCGACATCTCTTGAAAATACATCGGATTATATTCTGACTTCGGACAGTTCTGTTGATCTGGCCCTTTCGCAGGTGGCGCGCGGTCTTGGATTAAAATTCTCTTATATCAACAACTATGACAACACCGCTGATGGCACGGGTGGAAAGCGGGACAATCAGCTTCTGCTGGCATCCATGGCGTTCAAATTTTAACGCCGGCTGGGGAGTCGGGTGGTCGTTTCAGCCGGCACTGCCGCAGAACGTTTTTATGCGATCCAGGCCTTTTTCAATGTTTTCCATGCTGGTGGCGAAACTCAGCCGGACATGATCAGCGAAGCCAAAATCATTTCCGGGAACAAGTGCCACGTGCGCTTCATCCAGCGCCAGGCGGGAAAAATCAATGGCATCCTTGGCGATAGCGCCGGTTTTTCCCAGCGGCCTGCCGAGTAATTTGGCAATGCTCGGGAAAGTATAAAATGCCCCGGTCGGTCGGGCGCAGGAAATACCGGGAATACTGTTCAGCAGTTGCCACATCCGCTGACCGCGCTTTTCAAAGGCGTCGCGCATGGTTTGAATTTCTGTTTCCATGGCCGGATTCGTCAGCGCTTCAACAATCGCATGCAGGGCGT
>JAJZOA010000224.1 GCA_021852225.1 Planctomycetota bacterium | reverse complement strand
GATTGGTCTGCCTGCCGAATTTTCAGTGCCCGCACATAATAGGCGTCGTAATATCCGCTGGAAAGCGCATAGGTGCCCAGCATGATCCGTCGCTGTACTTCAGGACCAAAGCCTTCGGCCCTGCTGCCGGCATACAGGTCATAAATATCTGAAGCGTTTCTGGTGCGATGGCCGTAATGCACGCCGTCATAGCGGGCCAGGTTGCTGGAAGCTTCCGCCGGAGCGATCACATAATAGGCGGCAATGCCATATTTTGTGTGCGGCAACTTCACGGGAACAACTGTGGCGCCCTGGGACTTGTAAAAATCGATGGCGGTATTCACTGCCCTTAGAACGTCGGGGTCCGTGCCGGCTTCAAAAAATTCGGCAGGCAGACCAATCCGCACGCCAACCAGCGGCTTTTCAATTTCGTCCAGGTAATCGGGCACATCCGCGGGCCAACTGGTGCTGTCCAAAGGGTCGTGGCCGGCCAGGACCTGCAACAGCAGAGCCGCATCGGAAACCGTGCGTGTCATGGGGCCGATTTGGTCGAGTGAACTGGCAAAAGCGACCAGACCATAGCGGGATACCAGGCCGTAGGTCGGTTTAAGGCCCACAATTCCGCAAAGAGAGGCGGGCTGGCGGATGGAACCGCCGGTGTCTGACCCCAGCGATGCGGCACATAATCGGGCGGCGGTCGCCGCGGCCGACCCGCCGGAAGATCCGCCCGGGACACGGCTGGTGTTCCAAGGGTTTCGGGTAGGACCGAAGGCGGAATTTTCCGTGGAACTGCCCATGGCGAATTCATCCAGATTGGTTTTGCCAATAAACACGGCACCAGCCGCGGACAGCTTTTCAATGACAGTGGCGTTGTAGGGGGCATGAAAATCCGCCAGCATTTTTGATGAGCAGGTGGTGGTGCCGAAGTTGGTGCAAAGGTTATCTTTCAGGGCGATGGGCACCCCGGCCAGCGGCCCCAGCGGCTTTCCAGCGGAGCGAAGCTGGTCAATTTCCGCGGCGCGGGCCATGGCCTGGTCTTCAAACGTGCTGTTGAAGCAGTGGAGTTTTGGTTCCAAAGACCGGATGCGGGCAAAGACCGCCTCGGTCGCCTGACGGGAACTTATTTCACCGGCTGCGATTCGTTGACGTGTTTCCAGTGCACTTAATTCATGAAGCATAGTGTCCTGTCCGCAATTTCATGTTCATGACCCGGCACGCGGCATCTGACCGCACGATGCGGGTGTGGCGGCTATCATAAAACATTTCCCGCGATTCCGCAGCATCGACACGGATAGGTGGTGAATGTCCGAAAGAGATACGGATGTTGGTCGCGGGGTTTCGCGAAAAAGCTGGTAAATGCGGAGGCGGCCTTTTATGGCGGGGCCGCGGCGGCTGGGTTTGCGCCTGTTCCGGCGGCGGACTGGGTTGTTGCGGCAGGAGCCTGTACGGCGGCGGGGGTAGTGGTGGTGGCGGGCTTGCGGCGTTGGATCCGGCACAGAATGTGCCTTGGTCCGTCCACCAGGCTGATGCCATGCGGTAAATGATAATGGACGCGCCGGCTGACGAAATGTGCGCCCGGACGCCAATTGGTCGTCAGATTCAACATGGCTATCACGCGGCCGCGGACCGACGCGGCGTTGCCGCGAATGACCTGGGTTTTAAGCAGGCTAAGCCGGTGAGCGGCACCGCTTACCGTGACGTTGACCGTAGTGGGCTGCGTTTCAATTGAATAGCGGTTAAGCAGCCACGGCGGCCCACGAACCCACACCGGCACGATTCCGATGAAAAGCTTTTTTCGCGGCTGCGCGGGAATATTCAGCGTGACGGTCGCGGTGGAGGGAAATACGGATACCTGGGTGCTAAGCGTGCCGGGGTAATGCACGACCAGTTGGGCCTGGATAGTCTGGCGGGTATTGGGTGGCAGCGTGGTGGGATCCACCAGCGGGTGGGCGATTACACGAAGCTGGCTTTTGCCGCCAATGCCGGCCAGCAGGCTGCGCGGCAGCACAACTTTGGCGCTGGGTGGTGTTAAGGTAACCGGGATGCCGCGCAACTGGCGGAAGTCGATCGGTCGCACAACCGTGACCATTTCATCCACATTCAACTGCAGCGTGGACGGTTTGACGCTGATGACATTGATGCGGCGTTGCCGGAAAAACGGCAGCGAATTGAAAACTTTGACCGCGTCCATGTGGTCATGACTGCCCAGGGCGAGCTGATCGGGATGCCGCACAACATATACAAGATTGTTGATGTCTTCAGTAGTGAATACGGCACGGCCTTCGCACTGCTGCCGCACGCGAGCTACCCGGTTGCGCGGCCCCTGAATGGTAATTTGAAAATCTCCCGTCGCCGGCTGGGCCAGTTGCACCGTGCGCGACCCGGCATCCGGGGCGGCTATGACGGAAATGCGGATCGGAAGGTCGCCCTGGGTGGAAGTGAGGTTGGCATCCGCATACAGCCAGAGCAGAACCGAAAGCAGCAGCGTCAGCGGCAGCACCTTCATGCGGTCCATCAGTTGGGCGGTTTTGCGAGCCATGACGGGCAGATCCTTTCATTTGATGACCGGCGGTCCGGCATTCAGGCCGCGGGGCGGCGCATCAGCGCCGATTCGTTGCGCCGCAGCGCGTCGGCCAGGAAGTTCCGCAATTCTTCGGGGGTGACCCCCCGCACCAGTCGGCCGCGTTCCGCAAGGCTTACGGCACCGGTTTCCTCGCTTATGATTATCACCACAGCATCGGATTCCTGGGAAAGCCCCAGGCCCGCGCGGTGGCGGGAACCCATTTCCTGGCTAAGTTCACCGACTTCCGCCAGCGGGAACTGCACCCCTGCCGCGGCGATTCGGCCGTCACGAATGACCACGCCCATGTCATGTAGAATGGATCCGGGCCAGAAAATGGTATTCAGCAGTTCAGACGTTACATCCGCATTAAGCGCTGTGCCGTTTTCGATCAGCGCTCCCAAACCGACTTCCCGTTCCACCGCGATCAGCGCTCCAATGCGGTTGCGCGAGCAATATTCGGCGGTGGCGCAAAGGCAGTCAATCAACCTTCGCGAGGTGGATCCGCCCAGCCGGAATAGCCTCGCTTCGCCCAGGCGCATCAGGGCGCGGCGCAGTTCCGGCTGAAACACGACGACAATGGCGAAGGTGGTGAACACCAGCAGGCGGCTGAAAAGAAATTCCACACGGACGAGCTTATCTCCACCAAGTTTGATGACGGTGTAGGTGATAATCAGGAACAGCGCGGTCCCCTTGATCAGGCGGGCACCGCGTGTGCCGCGCAGAAATTCCAGCACGCTGTAAACCACCACACCAATCAGGAGAAGTTCAATGGCCACCACCCACCAGGAATAGGTGGTCAGGCGGGACATGAAGTTGTGCATAAACACCGGCATTGCTTTACCAGTATACGGTCAGATGCAACGCCCACAAATAAACCCGCGGGCTGCACGAAAGAAAATATCCGTCTGCCCATCCGGCTTTGGGGCCGTCCCGGGGCATACCGCCGACCTGTCAGGCTTCGGGCTGGGGGAAGTTGCGGCGGCAATCGCTGGGGGTTTTGCCCAGGCGCTGACGGAAGGTCCGCGAAAGATGCGTCGGAGACGTAAAACCCGTGGCGTGGGCGATGCGGCGGATGGGAAGGTGTGTTTCCCGCAGCATTCTTTCGGCCCGGCTGATGCGACAATTCAGAATTTCGATCAGGGTGGTGTGCTGGCGCGCCGCAAGGAAGCGACGTTCCAGGGTGCGGCGCGTAATACCGAGTTTGCGTGCCAGCAGGCCCACCGAGATATTCTGGTGGCTGTGGTTCCAGATCAGATTCACCGCCTCGCCGACCAGTTTATCCGTCAAATGGTCGGTACGCGGCGCGGCAAGTTCCTGCGGGGTGGGTGGCGTGGTCGATAATGTGTCCCCCAGCACTCCGGATAACAGGCTTAAGGCCATTAAAGAGCCTGAAAGCATGTTTTGGGCCGGATCCGACAGAGCGTGGTGGACCAGGCGGTCCATGCGTGCGGCCAGGGACGTGGCATCCGGCACGCGACGAATGGCGGTTTCAGGAGTCAGCAGGCCAGTCTGCTGCCAGCGGTGCGGAATTTCACCATTAAAGGAAATCCACGCGCAGGTCCAGACACAGCCGGCGCGCGCATGGTACCGATGCCACACATCCGGCAGCAGAAAAATCGCCGTTCCCGGTTCAATATTCACCAATCCGGTTTCCCGCGATTCAAATTCACCGCCGCCGGCGGTCAGCAGGACCAACTGATATTCCGGAAGCACGCGCCCTTTTTCCCAGGTGAACCAGTAGATATCCGGATGTTTGGGCGAGCGGGTGGCATCCGGCGGCCGATCAGCCTGTGTGCCTACGCCGGTCAGGTATAAACCCATGTGCAGGCTGCGATTGGTGGCCGGGAAATAGTGGAAAATCTCTGTATCAAGCGGTCGCGGTTTTCGAGGCATATTGATGGCTCACAAAAAAGCTGCTGTGCAACGGCAGAGGTTGCGATACATTTTG
The DNA here is from genome assembly GCA_021852225.1 of Planctomycetota bacterium. Next base: position 7,759 of record JAJZOA010000224.1, on the reverse strand, counting down.
GCCATTTATTTTCCAGGCACGCATCCACGGCTGAAGGCGGCCCGCGCTGCCGGGGGCACCCGCGGGAATGCCCGATGGATGGGTTCGCCCGCCGTCCCGCTGGCCGGCACGGGACGGCGGTGTCGCAATTTGAATAATAAATTTCATTTGCTTTGGCGTCAAATCTCCTTCCCGGTCTGAGGAGTTTTGGGGGAATCGCTGGCCTTGCCATGGCCACGTCAAACAGGCGGGAAATTGCGTATTTATGTTGACCAATCTAACATGCCCGCATGAGGAGCTTATCCCCCATGGAATCCCCATCGCCGTCACTGGAAATTATTCCCGCCTCCACGGTGGCGCTGGCCCGTCGCGGTCTTGCCTGCATTTTGGATGGGCCTGAAACCGCCAGCCGGCCGGCGGATTCCGCTGCCAAGGCGCGCTGGCGTAACTTTGAAAACTGGTGCGGGCTTCACGGGATAAGCCTGAGTCGGCAAATGATGGCGATGGAGGGTGAACGGATGGTTTCGGCCTGTCTCTGGACGCAAAGTCCCGGACGAACGGCGCTGCTTTACACAACCAATTTAGGACGTTATCCGACCGCGCGGCTGGCCACGCAGGCCTGCATCGGCGCGGTCTGCCGCCGCGCCGGCGAAGATGGCATGGTCATTGCGCAGACTATTCTTGACGCGGACAATAAGGCCTCGGCTGAAGCATTTCGGGCGGCGGCCTTTTTTGATTTGGCGGATCTGTTCTATATGGAACGCAACGCGCCATTTTTTTCGCCGCGGAACGATGTTCCCCCCGGTGTAAGCCTGTGGCCCTACCGCCCGGAACTCGATCATGTATTCGCCTCCACCATTCATGAAACGTATCGGGAAACACTGGACTGCCCGCGTATGGCCGGGTTGCGATCCATGACGGATGTCATGGCGGGTCACAAGGCGGTGGGGGTGTTTGATCCGTCACTCTGGTCGTTGGTGCGGCGCGGTGAAGACTGGATCGGCGTGCTGCTGCTTTCTCCGCACACCGACCCCGCCGCGCTGGAACTGGTTTACCTTGGACTGGTACCCGCGGCGCGCGGCGTGGGTATTGGGGGATTTCTGATGCGGCACGTTTTACGTGTGTTAAGCGAGCGGCGTATCGGACAATCGATTCTCGCGGTGGACAAAGCCAATTTGCCGGCGGTCGCGCTTTATAAAAAAGCCCGATACCGCATCACCGGCGAACGGCACGTTTTAATTTTGCCGCTTCACCCGCATGCTGCGGGCCAATCATAAAGTCGGACTGTCCCATGACGGTCGCGAAGTCATGGCGAACCTATCTGTTTGCGGCAGAAACGTATTTCGGCAGGTATTTCCGCAAAGGGCAGTCGTCGCAGGCCGGCGTCGGCTTACAGTAGTGCTTGCCTATTTGCACTATCTGGGCGTGAAATTCGTTGAACAACTCCACGCTTTCCGGCAAATGCCGCGCCATGGTCTGTTGTAAGTCGTCATACGTTGCCTCCGCGGGCACCAACCGGTGGCGCTCCAGAATCCGTCGCGTATAGGCGTCAATCACAAATACCGGGCGACCAAGCGCGTAAAGCAGAATGCTGTCGGCAGTTTCGGGTCCTATGCCATTAACGGCGAGAAGCTGTCGGCGCAGGTCCGCAGTGGAAACACGGGAAAGCGACGCGATCTGGCCATCAAAATTCCGTGTTAGCCACGCCATCAGGTTCCACAGCCGCCGGCTTTTAAGATTGAAATAGCCGGCGGGGGTAATAAGCGGGGCAATGCCTGCGGGGCCAAGATCAAACAACGATCGGACATCAAGAACCTCGGCCGCCTTCAAGCGCACAATTGCTTTTTTCACACCATGCCAACTGGTGTTCTGAGTCAGCACCGCGCCGACCATGACTTCCAGCGGGGAATCGGCGGGCCACCAGTGCTGATCGCCGAAGCGGTCGTGCATGGCGGCGAAATAGCGCAGCAAGACATGCGGAAGATTCCGCTGGGAGCGGCCTTTCAATGTTGTTGCCTTCATGCCGCAGGCTCCGGAGAATCAGGCGGCCGGTCCCCGCCGCATTGCGGCTGAAAGCCGATTTGCAATACCCATGATTCAGCGAATGTAGGTGATGGTGGCCGGTCCGGAAAGAATCAGCGCCAGCGTGAATACAATGTTCACCGCCAGCACCAGAACGGTCAGGCCCAAAAGTGGTTTGGACCGCGGTGCCAGCGCAATCGCCCCGCCCGCCAGATAACAGGCCATGCAGTGGAGGAAAAAGCCCAGTATCAGAAAATGCCAGACCATGTCCACCGGCGCGGTGGGAAGCAGGTGGAGCCGGATATCAATATTCCAGACCAGCGCACCCACGGAAGCGGCCAGGAAGACAAGCCATAACAGCGCGGTGATGGCCGGTTTGGCCGACGAAATGGGTTCTGCGGGAATAACGGTTGCCGGGTCAAACATAATAATTGAATCGTTCATGGAATCGCTCATAGAAAACCTCTATAAAACCGGTGTTATGGTAGTGAAAGGGGCAATTTGTAGCAAGTTCGCCCGCGGATCATTGTTCGGGGGCGGCTTGTGGCCGGCCAAGCAACGCCATGGGGCGGTCAATCATCAGCGGGCATGGGCAGGCCGTGGCCCGGCTTGTTATTGAAGAGCATCCAGTACGTAACGGGCACCACAAACAGCGTGAAAAAGGTGGATGCGAAAAGTCCGAAAATAAGCGCCCACGCCAGGCCGCTGAAGACCGGATCCGTCAGAATGGGAATGGATGAAAACATGGCGGCAGTCGCGGTCAGCAGAATGGGCCGGAGCCGCACGACGCAGCTTTCCAGAATTGCGTCATGCAGCGGCAGACCGCGCGCCAGGGACCGATGTATAAAGTCAATCAGAATAATGGAATTCCGTGTCACGATTCCGGACAGGGCGATCATGCCGATCATGGCGGTGGCGGTGAAAAAAACCGGCGAAGCGTAGCCGCCGGCGGTGGTCGGATCAATATGATTCAGCAGAAAAAAGCCGGGCATCACGCCGGGAATTGTAAGCGGAATGGCCAGCATAATGACCAGGGGCAGCAGAAACGTACCGGTCTGGGCGACCAGCAGAACATAAATGCCGATCATGGCCGCGCCAAAGGCGATCCCCAGGTCCCGGAAGACATGTTCGGTAATGCGCAATTCGCCTTCACCGGCGAAATTAACATGAATTCCAGGCTTTAATTGCCAGGCAATTCCTGATCCGTTGTGAAAAAAGGACCGGTGGCTCAGCGGTCGAGCGGGCACCTGGCGGATCCATCCGGCTCCGACTTGCTTCATGCCGGCGGACGCGGGCGCGGCGGCGTCGGGCAGATGATCGGCCTGCACGTCCACCACGGCATTGACCGGGGGGCGTCCAGCAGTATCGGCATATACATATACAAGTCTATGTAAATCTTTATGATAAATTGCCTGACCGGCGGCGGTGTGCCGCCAGTGGCCGAGTTCCATCAGTGGTATCTGCCGACCGCCGACACCCGCCACATTCAGCCGGTCAAGCATGGCGGTGCTGGAACGCGCGGCGATCGGCAGGCGAAGCAGAATATTCAGCGGCGTGCGGCGGCGGGGGGCGTGAATAAGGCCCGCCTTTGAGCCATGCAGCGCGATTTGCAGGGTGCGGGCAATGTCGGCGGCGGTTACGCCGTCAAGCGCCGCCTTTTCGCGATCAATGATAAATGTAAGCCGCCGCTCGCGGGCCTGTACGCTGTCATCCGTATCCACGACATCCGGTTCCAGCATCAGCCTGCGGCGCACGGTGGCCGCGGCGGCCTGCAGTTCACGATAGGGGACGCCCGGTGCCCCGGTGACCTGGGCGACAATGGAATCAAGCACGGGCGGTCCGGGCGGCGATTCGACAATCGCCAGGCGCGCACCGTATCTGTGCGCAATGGCTGTAAGGGTGTTACGCATGCGTAACGCAATATCATGGCTTTGCACGGCGCGACGGTCTTTGCCAGCCAGGTCTATGGCAATTTGTGCATCATTGGGGTTATTGCGCAGAAAATAATGCCGCACAAGACCATTGAAGTCCATAGGGGCCGCAGTGCCCGTATAACTGGTAAAATCAACGACTTCGGGCTGTGTTTTCAGATAGCGGCCAAGGGCCTGGACCGCGGCGCTCGTCTGTTCCAGCGTCGTGCCGCGCGGTTCGTGCACAACCAGCAGCAGTCCGGTGCCATTGTCAAATGGAAGCATTTTTAATGGAACCAGCCGCTCCGCTGGAAGCATCACGGCAAGAATCGTGACGCCGCCCACGGCGGCCAGAAACAGCCATTGCAACGGTCTGTGGCGCAGCAGCGGTCCGAGAAGGGGGTTGAAAATGCGGTACCGGAGCGTCTTTTTTGTCACGGCGACCGCGTGCGGGTCGGCGTCCTCCATCAGCGCTTCCTGGCGACTGATTTTCCATTTGTGCTTAAGAACATGGTAGCTAAGCCACGGTGTGATGGTGACCGCCACGAGCAGTGATGCCAGCATGGCCACCGGCACATTCAGGGCCATCGGCCGCATGTAAGGCCCCATCATGCCGGTTATGAAAAACATCGGAACGAAGGAAAGGATAACCGCGAAAGTGGCCACAATCAGCGGCGGAAGAATTTCAGTCACCGCGCCTAACGCAATGCGTCGCGTAGCTTTTCCAGCCATGGCGAAATGGCGGGAGATATTTTCCACATCCACGATCGGGTCATCCACCAACAGGCCGAGCGAAAGGATAAGCGCGAAAAGCGTCACGCGGTTAATCGTGTAACCCAGCAGCAGATTGACCGCCAAGGTCAAGCCGAAAACGACCGGAATGGCCACCGCCACCACCAGTGATTCGCGCCAGCCCAGACCGATGGTCAGCAGTGCTACGACAATGGCGATGGCGACCAGCAGACCGAACACCAGAGTATTGACCTTTTCATTGGAAGCCAGACCATAATTCCGTGTGACCACCAGTTGCATGTCGGCTGGAATAAGAGTGGGTGCCAGACTTTTAGCGCGGGAAATAACCGCATCGGCCATGGAAACCGCATTGGCGCCAGCCTGTTTAGCGATGGCAATACTGACAGCCGGCTGACCCGGTCCGACTCTGCTTTTCGTGCTGCCGCCAATGACATCACCGCGAAAGCCGGCGGCTTCAGGAAAATGGGCCGCCGGTCCCCAGTGATGCATGACATACGAATCCGCTTCCACAGCGCCATCGACCACACGGGCGACCGATCGCAGAAAGACCGGCTGCTGCCGCCAGACGCCCACCACCAGGCGATCCAATTCGCGGCTGTTGGCGAGCGGAGTGCCGGCCAGAACCTGAAATTCCTGATTGTTGCGTTTGAAAGAGCCAGCGGAAATGCTGACATTGGCGGCTGCAATCGCCCGTCGAATGGAAACGGCGGTCACGTGAAATGCCCGCATTTTTCCGGCATTCAGATACACATACACAACGCGCGGGCGACCTCCGACGAGGTATGCCCGCGAAACCTCCGGAATGGCGGCAACGCGCGAAAGCAGTTCCTGTGCCACGTCGGTCAGGGCCGCGGGTGTCGCGGTTTTACTGGTAAGCGTGAGTGTGATGATCGGCACATTATTTATTGTTTCCGGCTTGACCGCCCAGCCCGTCACGCCGGGCGGCACAAGATTCAAATGTTTGTTGAGCTTGCGGTAGACCTTCATGACGCTGCGCTGCACGTCCTTCCCGACAAAGAACCGGGCAGTGACAATGGCTTGACCGCGCTGACTCGTGGAATAGACATATTGCACACCGTGAATCTGATAAAGCAATCGCTCCAGCGGTGTGGTGACAAGCTGTTCAACGCTTTTGGCGCTATGGCCAGGAAAATGGACGTAGACATCAATCATGGGGACCAGAATCTGGGGGTTTTCCTCGCGCGGAGTCAGCGTCAGCGCGGCGGCACCCAGTAAAACCGCCAGCAGAATAAATATCAGCGAGAGTTTTGAATTCAGGAACGCACCGACCAGGCGCGGCAGCAGACCGGATTCGGGTGGTTTCTGCATGGAATCAGCCATGGGCTTTTCCCCTGACGGCCAGCTTTTCTCCGACGGTTACGCCGGAAAGAATTTCCCGCAGGTCGCCGAAATGACGGCCGGGTTGAACGATCTGCCGCTGCGGGGCACCGCCGGAGATAATTCTGACCATATCCAACTGACCGATTCTTTCGATTGCGTCGGTCGGCACAACCAGTACTTTTTCCTGCCGGATGGGAATTTCCAGCCGGCCAAACATGCCGGGAAATATTCCCGCGGGAAAGGTGCCGGCGACTTTCACCAGAAAGCTGCGCGTCTGTATGCTGACGCGCGGAAGAATTCGGCGGACATGCACCGCGATAGGTTTGCGAAATCCGGAAAGCCGCACGACCAGTGCCTGGCCGAGGCTGATATGACGCTGCAATGACTCCGGCACGACCGTGGTGAGTTGTAACCGGCCAGGTGAATAAAGTGTAGCCAGTGTCTGGCCGGGCATGATGGTATCGCCCACATTGACGTTTTTTTCCATGACCACGCCGTTGATCGGGCAATGGATTGCGGCATAGTTCAGTTGGGTACGGGCGTTTTGCGTGACAGCCAGTGTGCTGGCCAGGCGGGCTTTGGCGGCCGCCAGGCGCGTGTCGGCCATATCCATTCCCGCTTGGGTGACATCGGCGGTTTTGAACAGGTCTGCGGCACGGCGATAGTCAATGGTCGCCTGATGCAATTCGACTTCTGCCAATGACCGGGCTGCGATCGCCTGATTCAATTGCGCCGTAAGCTGGGACTGGTCGAGTTGAATCAGAATTTCATTTCGACTGACCGGCTCGCCGGAATGCAGGCGACTGAGGATCACTTTACCTAAAATGCGGGAGGCCAGGGTCACCGGTTCAATAGGCTCGACTGTGCCGACGGCAAAGAATTTTACCGGAACGCTGATCATGCGGACCGGAATGGTCGGCCCCTGATATTTTTGTGACAATGCGGGGGCAGTTGCGGCGGGGGGCGGAATTTTTGGGGTCCAGTAATTGCTGAACCAGAGCATCAGGACCACAACCATGCCCAGCAGCAGGGCGCCAACTGCACGTTTACGAATGATCGTGAAAGCGGGGTTATGCGTGATCGGTCCAGGTTTTTTCATTGTGCATGGTTCCCAAATTGTGCAGTATTGGTCACCTTATACGGGTTCGTTGTCCAGCAAATAGACGAAAAGACCGGCCACCAGCCCGGATAACGGCAGTATAACCTGCCTGAACACCCAAGGCATCTGGCGACAGGTCGCATTGATGCACCTGGTTTAGCCATTAGCGCAACGAAGGCCCATTTTTTTGAACAGCAATTCCGCTGGACAAAAATGAGTCAACGCCGATTGAAGCAGGTTTAGACCGACAAACGCGGTAAGCAAAAGCCACCAATGGTTGACCAGCAATGCCAAAATTACACTGACTAGGACCATGGTGCCGGCAACCGCCCGTACAGCATTTTCAACAGTCATTGCATACCTCCAAAAATAAGGAGCCTGAATGACGGCCTCATAATTTTAGGGCCGCCCGCGCCGTCTCCCCATTCAAGCACTACATTCTTATATGCTATAATAAGAATAAAGTCAAGCCGTTCAAGCGAACTGCGGACGCCCCCAAACGAATGAATGCGGCCTCCAGGTCGCCTGCGGTGGAAATTAGCGCAGGCGAATGCCTGGCTGGAACCGCATTGGGGCCGGTGGGACGCAAGGAAATTGCAAAATCACAGTTTTCAAAACAATGGTCGGCATAAGGCCCTAAAATTATGAGGCCGTC
>JAJZOA010000194.1 GCA_021852225.1 Planctomycetota bacterium | reverse complement strand
GTCAGCTTTCACGCCAAGGGCCAGCCGCATTGGCGCCAGGGTCATGTGCGCATGGGCCTTGCTGCGGAATTGCACGACCTGCGTGCCGGATTCCTGACAGTTGCCGGATTTCCCCGCATCCGGCATTTGCCGATTGTGGTCAGCGAATGCGATCCGGAGGGGCTGGCCGCAAGTCCGGCGACCGTTACCAAAGCCAACCGCTATCGCTATGGAAGCATTTACGCCGCATACGACGCGGAAATTTTTGCTCGTTCATTGGCTCTGGCCCGGAAACTGCATGTCAATCTGCGGGGCGAATTGACCTGGGCGTTTGAATTTGAAAATATGCCCATGACGCCCGCCTATCGCACTTTAGCCATGAATGGAGTAGACCTGCCAATCATGAACCTCATGCGAATGCTGGCAAAAATGCACGGCAAGCAGGTATTGGCTAAATCCACGGGCGGTCTGCCCTTGGATGCCATCCTTGGCCATGGGGTGCCACACGGGTCCGATGTGTCCGCCATTGCCTCCCGCGGTCGGCATCAGTTGGCTGTCCTGATCTGGAACTATTCCGATGTGGACACCACACACAGTTCCGCGATGATCAATCTGGCGGTATCTGGCCTGCCCGCAGATTTACATCATGCCAATTTCCAGTTGTACCTGGTCGGCAAACATCACAGCAATGCCGTGACGCTTTGGCGCAAGCTTGGTTCGCCCGCCCGTCCGAATCCTGTTGTTTACAACCAACTGCGCCGCGCCGGTCTGCTGGCCCGCTTTGGCCCGTCGGTAACGGCCACGGTGGTCGGCGGTAAATCAAGGTTTTCTTTCCCGTTGCGCCGGCAGGATGTCGCCCTGGCGGTGTTTCGATGGTAGCGCTTGGTCCGAAAACCTTCTTCAACCTCGTCACCTGCCGCGTTCGCCGGGGCCATATTATCGGGCGGCGATATAATTCGGATAATTCTTAATATTCTCCACGTTTCAGGCCGATGTATGGTTTGCCGGGATGGCCCAACAGTGACTAGTATCCGCTGACCCGGCGGGACGCCGCTCTCCAGTCCCGCCGGGTTTTTTTGTTTTTACATCTTCAATCAGTCATGGCGAACGTGGGATGGTCCCCTGGCCACATACAACGCCAGCAGAATCAAACCAATCGCTCCAATCCGCAGTATTTGACCACAATGCCATGCCGCATCCTTCAATTGCGGCTGCCATTTTTTTCCCGAAGCTGGCGCGTTGAGCGGCAGCATGACCACATTACTCCACGGACATGGCCGCCAGTGCCCGGTCGCCGGCAGGCAGGTCGGGGGGACGGTGGCCGGGGCAATGCGACCGATGATCTCGTCCGCGAGGCTTTGCGCCCCCGAATTCGCCAGCCGGGTGGACTTTCTTATGGCAAACACCACGGCATCAAGTGTCCGTATGCGTGTCGGCAATGTCAGCCTGTATTCGCCTGGCGCCGTTTGAACAAATGAATATATATGTGTCATTTCTTTGTTTCCGCCGATGTCTCCCGCAGTGCCGGAAATAAGTCGCAGCCGGATTCGGGCATGGTTGATAAAGGCCATTCCGTTTCGGCCGTTTATGGAAATCCGCCAGCGGCCGTCCATGCGCCTGGTGCGGATGGAAAATCTGCGATCGCCCGGTGCCGCCGCGACCTGATGAATCATCAGGTTTACAAAATGAGCAAATGCAATGGAATGATCCGTAAAAGCGATCGCGCCGACTTTGCCCAGACCGCGCCGCCATTCCGCCGCCAGCGGTACCCCCTTGCGGCCCGGATGGTCCAGATTGCGGCCCGCGGCGGCCCGCGCCGCGCCCTTTTTAAGCCAAGTGCGAATCCAGTGGGTTGTGGTTCCGGAAACCGTGGCTGGCGTGGCTTGCCAGAGCATCGGGCCGCGTCTGGCATTACCCGCAAGATATTTTCCCACAGCCTGTCTGATGAGCGATGCCCAGTCGGCCGGGTTTCGCGTGGCGATCGCGCGCGCAGCGGTCTGGCGCAACAGATTGGCGAAGGCGGTCGATTCGTGCTTGTAGCCCGCCACAACCAGAAATGTGGCTCGCTTCATTTTAATCAGTTCCTCCCATTTCCTGGTCGTGATAACCGGTATATGACCATCTGTCAGCAGAATCAGCAGGCTGTTTTTCTTCAGCAGTCGGCCCAGCACAGGGAGTGCCGCATCCGGATTCGTTGGACCGGTTGGCCGCACGTCTGCCAAGCGGGTTGCAATTGCGGAACTAATGACCTGGCGTTTCCCCGAAGCCAGCAAATGTGCCCTGCCGGAAAAAGTGACAATTGAAGCAATATCATTCGGCTTAAGCAGATGAATCGCCGCCTCCACACTGCCGGCCGCCAGATTAAATCGTGTTTCGCCAGCGTGGCCCGGGACCCTCTGGCCCATTGAACCGCTGGAATCCAGCAAAAAAACCACATCCCTTGCGGATCGCCGCGGGGGCGCGGATGCCAGTGGCGAAAGCTGTTCGACGGGCCATACCGCACCCGCGTTTGTCGGTAATGCGTAGCCCCCGGGGCCAAATGCGCGTGTGCCGCCCGCTATCAGCAGGCCGCCGCCGGTTTTGGTGACATACCGCATTATTACCCGTCCGCTGCGCGCCGGCAATTCGCCGCGTGCGATATTATCCAGCAATATCAACTGATATTTGGCCAGGGTTGCAATGCGATCGGGAAAAGCCTGCGGACGAATCCGTCTGATCGCAGTAACCGAATTGAATTTCGGTCTGGTGCCGGCAGCCGCCCCGCCCGGAACCAATGCGGAAGTGGCTTTGCGGCTTATCAACAAAATTCGGGGCGGCCCAATTTGCGGCGCGTAGCCGCTGGCCGAATCGTCCTCTGCCCAGGGGTCACCGGTTTTCAAATAAATGGTGTAGCGGATGGGAGCGGCAGTGTTTTCCGGTGGAAAATCCCTCGCCGTAAAAATCTTTTCCCCCGCCTTTTTGAATCGCAACTTACCAGCGGCAATGGATACCCCGTCGCGCTGCAATTCGGCGGTCAAACGCGTCGTATCGGTGGCGGCTATTGCTGCGCGTATGCCAAACCCCGGCTTTTTTGCTGACGAGCCGGGGAGCGGAGTGATGCGAAAAGATAGAATGCCCGCATCCGGCTTTATCGGGCGCACCGTGGAAACGGTGAGAAAATAGGGAAGTTGCCGATTTTGTCGCCGATGCGCGTTCGGCCAATCGGGCCAGTCGGCCAAGCCGGTCGTCAGAAGCCATCGCGGTAAATGGCGCCCGGGTCCGCCCGCATCCGAATCGCGCCACGCCAGCGCCCGTTCCAGCCGACCGCAAACATGCTGGGCGACCGGCCACCGCCGTGGCCAGTCCGCAGTGCTGCCTAAAGTAATATGACGTTTGACCAGATGCGGATGACGCGCAAAGACAACCAGCGTGACCCGCGTTTCCGGCGACAGGTGACGCAAAAGCAATCGTTGCAGTTTACCCGGAGTGTGCCAAGGGGAGGTTCGGGCCGCCGCGGAACAGTCCACGAGTACCACAAGTTGATCCGTCGGTCGATTGACCTGGATCACCGGCCCGGCGGCGGCAAGAATTAATAGAATCATGGCCAGCACGGTAATGGCAGTTAATCGCCACAGACTTTTGGCAAGAAAAGCTGTTTGCCCTGCCCAAGTCTGTTTTCCTCGCAGTCCGGCAAGTGCCAGGGCCAGCAACGGTGCCAGCGCCAGGCTGAAAAGCAATGCCGGGTGTTGCCAGATCAGGTTCATGGAGAAATGGTAACGCAGATGGCGGGTTTGCGCCTAACGGCTGGTATGGGCGGATATCGCCTGTTGGTGGGGCACCGGTGCCATTGGCCCGTGGGTAAGATCATGACGGCAAAGCCGCGGCCATTATATAACATGCTACGGAGCCAGCCATCTGGCCGCTGGGGCGTTGGGCGGTTAAAGTATGACCATGGAGATTGGCGGAATTGGTATGAACGGGAAGATCTAGGTTGTTACACAACTCTGACATCTGGCTGGCGATTGCCACCCTTGTGCCACTTCTGGTTGTGGCGCTGGTATTGACACCCTTAGGGCGCAATCCACGTCACGCCGCTATCCTGGCCATCGGGGGCTATTCGACCAGTCTGGGGTTGGCTCTCTGGACGGTCGCCCGCAAATTGCTGGCCAGAGGTCATATGGGGCAGATGGGCCACCTGGGGGCGGCCAAGCCGATACTCTGGACATGGCTGACTATACACACGTCCGCGGCGGCACGCGAATATCCCAATAGTCTGCGGATGGGGGTGGCAGTCGATTCATTGACGCTCGTCACCTTTCTTCTGACCGCCCTGATTGCCCTGCTGGTCGGCATTTATGTGATCGGAATAGTGGACGACCGGCGGATCCGGCCCGGTTGGTTTGCCTGGTCAAACCTTTTCGTATTTGGCATGTTTTCAATGGTGGTCGCGGCCAGTGTGCTGGAATTGTTCGCCGCCGGTGTTTTGGCCACTGTGGGAATCTGGGGTATGGCGGGTGCGGCATGGCGGGGACCATGCGAAGCTTCGGTCCGCCGCATGATTCCGCTGCCACTGTTGGGCGACGCATTTTTTCTTCTGGGAATCTGCCTCCTGCTGGTGCATTGCAATCCTGCGGTCCTTGCGTTGCCGCAGGTCAATGGAGTTGCCCCCATCATGGCAAGCCTTGGTGTGGCTCTGCATGCAAGCGGTGTTGTTGGGGTGTTGCAATCCGATGGTCCTTCACGATTAATGGGACTGGGATGGTGGGATTGGTCCGGAATTCTGATGGTATTGGGAATTGCCGGAAAAGCGGCGCAATTTCCGCTTCATACCTGGGCGGTGGAAACCACACCAGCCGCCACGCCTACCGGCGCGCTGACCGCCGGATTATTGATTGCCGTCGCCGGGCCTTATTTGACCGCACGGTTGATTCCACTGCTTAACGTGGATGTGCGCCTGCTGGCCGCCATGGCCGCCGCCGCTACGCTCTGCTTTGGGGCCTTGTGCTCCCTGACTGCGAGTGATATCAAACGCGGTCTGATGTGGCTGGTCAGCGCACAGGCGGGCTTGTCAATCCTGTTCCTGGTAACAGGATCTTATGTCGCAGGCCTGTATGAATCAATTTATCTGGCCTTAAGCGGAACCTGTCTGTTTATTTGCGCCGGTACCGTGCTCCATTGCACGGGCGGGGAGTCGGATTTCCGACGGCTCGGCGGCCTGTGGCGCAGTCTGCCGGTTACCGCCGCCGCCTCGTTACTTGTATGCAGCGCGGCAATGGGGCTGTTGCTGTTTGGCCAGCCGAACATGCTGGTCGCCGGCTTTGAAAATCTGCGCCATATTGGTGCCCAAATCGGGGAATATGGGAATCTGCTGTACTGGCTGCCCTTGGTGGCGTGCTATCTGATCCTTTTTGGTCTGGCTCGCTGGTGGTGGCTCATTTTTGGCGGAGCGTGGCGCGGCACCGGAGCCGCACCGGGTGGCGAATCGGCCGTCCGGTTATTTCCTTTGGTTCTATTAGCGCTGGGTTCTCTTATGTGCGGCCAGCCCCTTCTTGGCATTTCCGGCCTGTTAGCCAAATCACGGCCCGACCTCCTGTTTCCGCCCTATACCACCGGGGCCCATAGTGTATTTGCCGTTCAAATGGCCAACCGTCTCGCCTGGGCCTGGCCAATGGCCATTGCCGTGGTTGTGGCGATTTATTCCAACGGCCTCGGACGCGCGGAAAAAATTCGCCGCCTGCCTGGTCCTAATCTTATTTATCGATGGCTGGATGCCGAACTCTATTTCTATGACCTCTACGGTGCCGTGAGCCGCGTGATCATATCCGGCCTGGCCGCCGTTCTAGGGGCGGCCGATCGTTGGGTCATCGGATGGCTGGTGGTTTCCATCGGGTTGATTGTCCGGCTGATATCCATTGTTTTTGCAACCCTGGACTGGCGTTTGACCAGTGTTGTGGCGTCTGGGGGTGGCTTGTTGTCACCAGCGGGAGGTAATTTCCGGGCACCGGTCAAATGGCGGTGGTTTTTTCCGCTGGCAATTTTTTTTATTCTCGCGGCCGCTGCGCTGCTCATCCTTCTACTGGCCGTAAGTTATACCTGATGGTCGGGCAGTAAGCGGTGTCGGCTCTGATTTTTGGAGATGCTCATTGCATTTTTTTGCATATAGTTCAATTTTGACCTGCCTGATTTTTTTGCCGTTTATCGGCGCGGCAATTATTGCATTGTTGCCGGCGGCACGCACCCGGCTGATCCGCAATTCCGCTCTGGCGGTTTTTGCCGGCATGTTGGCGATCTGCGTGGCACTGGCGCGATTGCTGAACTGGCACGCAGGCTGGCAGTTAATGCAAAGCGCTCATTGGTTCGGCGGCCTTCGCTACAGCGTGGGTGCCGACGGCCTGACCGCCCTGACCCTGCTGGCGCTCTGTGGACTGGCATTCATTGCCGCCTTGGCCAGCTATGTAATTGATGAGCAGACCAAGACCTGGTATGTCCTTCTGCTGGTGTTGAGCGGGTGCCTGGTCGGGGCAATATGCAGCATGGATATGATGCTGTTTGCCGGTTTTGGTGCGCTAAACATTTTGCCTGGCTATTTTCTGTTCGGTCTGTGGGGCGGTCCTTCGCGCCGTGCCGCGGCCATGAAATATGCCATGATCGCTACACTTGGTGCCATGGCGATGTTCATTGCGGTCATGCTTTTATGGCTGCAATGCAAAGATGCCGGGCTTTTGAATCCTCCCCATTCAGTGGCAGCGGTCGCGGCTGCGAGTGCCATCCGTCCCCCGGTGCACGCCGCGGAGCCTGCCCTTACTCACGCAACGCTTGCTTTTTCACGACTTGGCGCGTTTGACATCCGTCGGTTTGATAACCTCATCGGCGGCCGTGGCCCATGGGTAGCTTTCCTGCTGGTAATGCTGGCGTTGGCCGTGCGGATGGGCTTGCCCGGTGGGCACATTTGGTTGCCGGATACAATGGCCGAAGGTACCGCATCCGCTTTGGGACTGGCGGTAGGGGGGAATTTTCTTCTGGCGGTCTATACGCTCCTGCGTCTGGTCGGGCCATTATTTGCCCAACAGTTGGCGGAACATCGGAGTGGCCTGTTGGTCTGGGGAATTGCCGGCCTGATTTATGCCGCCTTTTGTGCGCTGGCGCAAAGCGATTTGCGCAGACTTATTGCCTACTGGCTGACCAGTCAGGCCGCCATGGTCCTGCTGGCGTTTGCCACGTTGGAGCACGCCGGTATTAAGGCGATCGAGCTTTTTGCCTCCGGTGATACCCTCACGCTTATGCTTCTGCTTTGGAGCAGTCATGTGCTCGCACGGCGAACTGCCGGCCGGGACCTCAATAGCCTGGGTGGCATTGCCTCGCTATCACCGGAATTTTTCACGGTGGCACTCGTCGGCTTTCTGGCTGGCATGGCCTGTCCGGGATTGAGCCTCTTTCCGGCGGAACTGTTCGCCGCTATGGCCAATTTCAGCGCGGCTCACCATGATATGTCACCGACATCCGCGGGGTGGTTTCATAACCACAGCTTCATTTTTGCGGCCTTTGCTTCCGCTCTGGGATTTGCACTTCTGGCGGCGGCTCTCTACTGGGCCATGGAACGGATTTTTCTGGGCGCGGTGCGGCCGGAATATCACCATTTCACCCGGCTGACCGCCGCGGAACGCGGCATTTTTATTGTCCTGGTGACTGCGGAATTTGCGCTTGGCCTGTTTCCCGCAGCACTTGTCCTGGGGCCGGCCAGCTATATCCTGGGCCACGCCACCGGATAAATGTCAATAATCCTCCCGGCCATCCGCCGCATTTTTATCACCATTTCCTGATCGCTTTGCGGTCAGCAAATCAACGCCCGCCGTGATTCTTACATCGCCGTGTGCCACGACCGTCCGTCCGCCCGCCTCTAGATGCTTCTCTTCGGTGTTATTCTGGTTCGGGAAAATGGCTGCCAGGCGGTCGTATTGCAATGTCATTTACCTCGGAGGCTCTGTTCGGTCCGATTTTACTATTGACAGCATGCCGGGGAAATGACAGCGGATGATGACAACTGGTTTCAGGTCATTGCGCTATTTTCATCGGGGGCGGGTGATTCTTCCGCGGGTATGGCGTCCGGCTGGGCCGGCATAAGCCCATGGCGGCCGAAGAACCGATAGTATAGATATATATTAAAAGCCATAACACCGGCGTAAAGGATGAACGGTGATTCCACAGAGGATACATCGAATAAATATCCGGTGCAGAGCATGGCCGCCGATGCCGCGGAAAGCCGCGTGACCTGATTGGCCGCCAATGCCCGACCCATGGAATTTCCCTCGACGCGGCTGATAAGCGCCGTCTGCTGCGCGGGCAGTGCAGCTATGCGCAGCGCCGGAGTCAGCAGGTAAATAATCAGTCCGACTTCCAGATTATGCCAAAAGGCCATTATGAGCAGCAGCACGGTCCCCAAGGCGCGTGTAAATGTGACGCTGCGCACGAATCCGAGCCGCCGCTCCAGTGCCGGCGCGGTGAGCAATGCCACCGCGCCCAGGATGCTGCCGATGGCGGTATACACCGCCATACTGGCCTTGGGTGTGTGGTACACCATCACAAAAAAGGGAATCAGAAAGGGCGTAACCAATCCTTGGCTTAAACCGTTGAGTGCTCCGGTAATGCTGAAATGTCGGATTGCCTGTTGCGATTGCCGGCGCGTGACGGCTGGCGTGGCCTGCGCGGCGGGAAGTGTAATGGCCATTGCGACCGCGGCGCCGGCAAGGGAAATTAGCCCGGCTGCCAGAAATGTATTTTGTGCGGAAAAACAGGGCACCAGCAACGCGCCGCCCGCGCCGGCCAAACCACTTAAGAAGGCCAGAACCGAATAATAACGTGTGCGGTTATCCGGCGTGGAAATGCGTGCAATGATGGCACTTTGCACGGGCTGGCCTGCGCCGCCAATGCCGCCACCGATCAATGAGCCGGTCGCGGCGAACCCACCCATCACCGCAGCAACCATCAGCATGGGCAGAGACTGATTGGCATATACCATCAGGGCGCTGGCGGGCACCATAAACCCCGTAATAATGAGGGCTCCTTTCTGGCTCCAGCGGTCCGCCAGTTGGCCGGCCGCCACCGCCAGGATGGCGGTGGACAGCACTCCGACGACATACAAAATTCCCAGCGTCAGCGAGGTGTCGTGCAGGTTATGAAGTACCAGATAGGGGAGTGCCACAATCATCATACCCGCGGCAATGTTGCGCGTGACGCGGAATGCGATTAAAAGAAATAATGCACGTGTAAACGGTGTCTGGGGCGGCGGGGGGGGACACTCTGTGCCTTCGGCTGATTCTGGTGCTGGTGGATATTTGAATGCTTCGGAATTCTGGTCAGTCATACTCAATTTATAATAGCAGATATCCCCGGCAAGGCGACGGGCGACCAGTCATCAGGCGGTACGAGAGCAAAGCTGCACAATGAATATTTCCATATTGCGTTTGTGGTTGCCAAGGCTGGTTTTTGCGCCAATATCCGCGTTAAGCAGTGCCGCGCTGATGCGCCGCGAGCCGGCTATGCCGAGCCGCTTGGCCAGGGCGATGGTTTGCGCGCCGCGCTGCCAAAGCCTCAGAACTTTGGAAATTTCAGCTTCCGGTATTCGGCGGTCGAGCATTTCCCGGGCGCGCATGACCTGGCCCAGCCAGTAAAAAATTGCGCCTACCAGTGTGTATCCGATTTTGTGATCCATCTGCCAGAGTTCATCGTGTGTGGCCAGCGCTGCGGCGGCGTTTCCCACGGCCAATGCGTCGATCAGCGCCCAGACCTGCTGCTCGTGCTGGAACCCGACCAGCAGATTGACCATTTCGGGAGTAATTGTGGTGGAATTCAAATCATAAAGCGACAGCTTGGCCAGTTCTCCATCCAGATGCGATAAATCCGCACCCACCAGTTCCAGAAGCAGGTTCGCCGCCGGTGGTGTGATGGTTTTGCCATATTCAGATTTACACCGGCGCGTCAGCCAGCCCACGGCGTCGGCGAGGTCCACAGGTTCGCACCAGCGGATTGCTCCCATGGGTTGAAGGAATTTATGCAGGCGCGTGGTGCTCAGCCAAGTATTGCATACAAGCACCAATGTGGCACCGTCGGCAGGGGCTTGTGCGTATCGCAGCAGCAGTTCCCGCGCTGCTCCAGAACCCGAACCGCTTTCGATCGTGTCGGCTGGTTCGTCATCGGCTGAATCTTCAGCGGAATCGTCCGCCACGGCGGCACGGCTGCCACCGCCCTTAAACAGTGAATCCGCGGGTGAAACCACCACCAGCTTTTTGGGCGCGAACATGCCCGCGGTACGGCATTCGTCCAGAATCGCCGTGATGCCCAGGGACGGGTCGGGCAGAATGTAACCGAGTCCGGAAGGTTCTTTGCCGAAAACCGCCGCACGAATCTGATCCAATTCCTGTCTGCGCAAAAATTGTTCTTCGCCGGTAATTACCATCACCGGGCAAAGTTTGAAGGGAGCATTGATTCGCTTTTCTTTCGCCATGCGGCTGATTCCTTAATTATGCATTCAGGCCAGCTTAAGCATAAAGCAAATGCCGCTGGCGATAAACCCTGTGGCTTTGCACCTGGCTCCGGGCCGCCGGGCGCGGCTTCAGGTGATTGCCGAAGCAGGCGTTACAAATTCCGCTTTGAGGACAATTGGCGATCAATCACGACCCCAATTGCCAGTGGCGGGCAAACTATTTTATCCGAACTAACTGGTCGTGGCTTATATTCAATGCCGCCAAATGCGGCGCGACATCTTCAAGCCAGCGTTTTCCATCCTGATAATAACCCGCCGTTGGCTTAAGACCGGGAATTCGCGCACAGAACCATGCGTTAAAGTGGGCCATCAGCAGTTCGCGCAGATATTTGGCGGTCATACTGGCCAGCGCGGTTGCAAAAGAAGTCAACTCTGATTTTTCACGAAAGCTCAGCAGCATTTGCCGCTGTCCATGATGCAGAAAATAACTGCTTTCTTCGGGCGTTTCTTTAAGTATCTTGAGTGCCCAGTCGGGAAAAGTTTGCAAAAGGTCGTGTACATAATGTGTGCGGCCACCCTGTTTATCTACCACCAGCAGCAGGCCGCGGCCGGCAAATCTGTCTGCAAGCAGGGCGATATGTGTAAAAGTCACCGAGGCTAGCGTAGTGGCTTTGTTCCCGGTTGCGGCCACCCGTCGGTTAAATAAATCTTCATCAACGACAATTGCCCAGAGTGCCGCCAGAGAAATGTCCGCCGCCGCCAGCGCGCCAGCCAACATGGATGCTCCAATGCCCAGACCCGCCCGGGAGGTAAAGGCGGGCACTGTGGCTGGGGCGCCCGCTGCAGCATGGCCATACCACGGCTGCGGCGGAAAAAATTGAAAGTCGCGGACGACTGGTCCTTCCGGCCGGGCCGGCGAAGCAAGTGGCGGCACGCCATTTGGAAGCGGAACGCCCAATGTGGTAAGCAATTGCGCGGTAGTGGAAGGCATTTCTTCCACGGTTCTGGCCGCGGCAGGCTGAAGAATCATGGCCAGAACGGTTCGTTCCAGCAGGCCGATGCCACCCGTCATTGCGTGGACCAGTTTGCTGTCTGCTACAACAAGGCGGCCATCACGCAGCGGTCCCTTACGGGCCACCGCACGTTTCAGCAACGGCCACAAAGTTTCAGCCACCGTAAAGTCGCCGTGTTGTATCTGATCCTGCATATCGCCGGGAACGGCGAACGCGCTGGCACAGACCACCAGCGGTCCAAGCAGCGGGCCATAGCCAGCTTCATCAATTCCAGCCAGAATCATGGTGTTCTCGGTTTATTTCGTTGCCGCAGCCGGATGTTTGATCATGCCGATTTTCATAAGCCAGCGCGCGCACGATGCTGGCCAACGGGTGGAATCCGTACCGGTCAGTCCGAGTCCGAAACCATGTTCACCTTTATTGTAAATTCGCAGAACCGCGGGAATGTGGTTGCGTTTAAGTGCCCGGTAAAAGCGAATGCTGTTGGCCAGTGGCACCACTGTATCGTTTCGCGCCAGGCAAATGAAGCTTGGCGGGGTGAGGCTGGTTACCATTAAATCTGCGGAAAAGTAGCGATCCAGTGCCAGCGGTGCATGCTGGCCCAGCAAAGCGTCGTGTGAACCGGGGTGCGTGATGCCGGGAATCATGGAAATGACCGGATAGCCCAGAATCAGAAAATCCGGTCGCGTGCTGAAACGGTCGAGCGCATGAACCGCATTGGGATTGCCGGGTAGAAAAAGCGTGCCAGCCATGGCTGCCAGATGGCCGCCCGCTGAAAAGCCCGCCACGCCAACACGGTTCGGATTAATGTGCCATCGCCGGGCATTGGCACGGACAATTCGCACGGCCTGGCGCACATCTTGTAGCGGCCATGGCACGCCGCCGGGGGAAGGCCGCCTTGTGGCA
>JAJZOA010000060.1 GCA_021852225.1 Planctomycetota bacterium | reverse complement strand
TTCATCGTTCACTCGCCAGATCGTGGGCAGCGGTTCCACCGCTTTTTTACGCTTGGCCATCCATGGCTCCTTTCTTAATACCGGTCATGATTGTAACGGAAAACCCTCTTTTGAGATAGTTTCTTAGCACCGGCTGTCCCATAAACAACGTGCCGGCGCGAAGCTGGCAATTCAGCTACAATTTTTGTGGCTCCGGGCGATCCCCCGGCGTCATCCAGAATAATTAAGGTGTTAAGGCCTTTCTTCAGCCAGCAGCTTGGCAGATAAAGTCCCAGCGGCATGTTAAAGTCAGGATAGCGGCCGAGGTTGTGGCCATTGAGATACATATAGCCCGTACTTAATGTTCCGGGATTAACCCGCAATACGGTATGAATGCCCCTTACATCGGGTGCCCATTGAAATTGAGCCCGGTAAAAGCAGACAACGCCTGGCGGACCACCCAATGTTTGCCAGCCGGAAGACGGATTCACCGGTCCCATGCCTCCGTGCATTCGCCATGGGCCAAGCGTGCGCGTAACCACCGCGGCTGGGGGCTGTGCCGCCCCGGCAGCCGCTACAGCAGAAGACTTTTTAACGGGCGCAGGGAGCCGGATGCGGACATTTCGCCACAGGCCTTTGCGATCTGCATTGCGGAAATCGCCAATAATGCTGAAAAGCTTGCTGCGAGCCTCCGCAATCGCAAGGATCGCAAGCGTGTTTTCGCCGGAATTTAAATGCACGGGCAACTGATCCGGATTGCCATAGGCCAGAATTTTTCCATTCAGAAAAATTGCGGCGTGGTCTCGCACATGCGGTATAAACAGCGTGCCTGAAACGGCATGGTGCACCTGAATGTTGGTGCGGTACCATTCGTAATCACCGGGGTAGTCCGGGTAGCCCATTTGGCGAGGTTGAACCACTTTCGCCCAGCCTGAATCATTGTAAGCGGGCTGTGCCGGTGCATCGGCGAGCCGAACCTGCCACGGACCTAGCCGCGGCACAACCGGACCAATCGCCTGGGTTTCATTTGGCGGATATGCGGCATATTTTGCCAGCAAACCCTTGGATCCAATCACTTCCACGGCCCCGGCTTTCTGGTTGAGCGGCCAGTCTGTCTGCAATCTGAAGCCTTGCCCGGATGGTTCAATGGCCTTTAAATAAGGTGGTCCTGCCACCACCACCGGCCGGCCGCCGGCGCGAACGAACCATGTGTTGTCGGCCATGGTTTTGGATTCGGCAACCACCTGAAAAACGCCGCGTGACGTGACCAGACGGAAAATCTGCGGCGCGGCGCTGGCGTACAAGACGCGCAGGGTATACCGGCCCGGTTTCGCCGCCTCGGGGACGAATCCGCCGGTCAGCTTAAGCACTTTCGTGTTGGCGGCCAATTGAATCCGCAGCATTCCCGCTGCGCCCGCATCACCGTACATCACCAGCGTGCGGGTATTGCCCATTTTCTGGATGCCGAGAATTTGGGTTGCAGCCTCGCGCAGCGTGAACCATTTTGACGGGGCGAAGTTCAATATAATCGGAACGGTCTGCCCCGGATTGATTGTCAGCGGGCAGTTGCCCGGCGCGTTAACCACTACTCGGCGGTCCCCCGGATTCATCAGAAATACAATGGTTCCGGCCGGACTTTTGCGGGCGTAAATCCGGATATGCGCTCTGGTGGATTTAACAAACGATTGATAGGCATCCGTCGCATTGCGACTTTTTTCGAGGATAGCGGCGAATGACCGGGCGAAAAAATTTGCCCGCTTGTACTGATAATAGGAACTTCGCAAGTCGCCGGCCTGCCCGACAGGGGCTCCGAATGCGTAACTTGCCCGCACAGATCGGCAGTTCCAGTGCGAAAAATTTGTGCCGCCAACCGCCATAAACACGTTGTACCCGTTGCCGCCGAATGATATAACCCGCCAGAGCGATTGTGTGACCAGCCGGCGGATCACTGGATTTGTGTTGCGATAGGCATTGAACCAGCCGCTCCACATCTCTGTGGTAAACCACGGTGTGGTGCGTCCAGCATTGCCGAACGGCTGATTGCCCGCCGGATTAAACCCCTGATTCAGTCCGCTGAAAAAAAATGGAACATTGATTCCCTTGGCGATGGCAATTGCGTGCAGCCAGCGCAGGTACCGATTGTTCAGCACCGCGCCCCAGCCCGGAAAATATTCGTTGTCTATCTGCACCAGCACCACTGGTCCGCCGTGGGTGATCTGGTTTTTGGCGATCATTGGCAGCAGGCGGTCGAAATAAGGTTTAAGAGCCTTAAGAAAAGGTTGATTGTAGCTGCGCACGGACATGCCAGGAATAAATCGCAGCCAGTTGGGCAGGCCGCCGTTGGCCCATTCGCCGTTGTTATACGGTCCGATCCGCAGGATCGCGTACATGCGCATTTTTTTTACCAGCGCCAGAAAAGCGTTGAGGTTCCGGCGGCCCGTAAATCGATAGTCTCCCTTGCGCGGTTCCTGAAATGACCAGAAGATATAGGTCGACACGGCGTTAAAGCCGGCGCGTTTCATGCGTGTCAGGCGATCCGCCCATAATGCCCGCGGCACGCGCGCGTAATGCAGTGATCCGGACGCTATGAATGTTCGCTTGCCGTTAAGGACAAATCCCTGTCCATCCACCCGGATCGACTTACCGACTGCGGCTGGCGGCGGGAACATCAGGTCGTTGCGATCCGCAAATGCGCGGGATTGCGAAAAAAGTGTCGCCAAAAGAGTCAGCCCCAGGCCGATGAACCCCAAATTCATTTGCCGCAATGCGGCGGCGAGCGCCCTTGGTTCCGTTCGATAAATAGCCCTGTGAATCCGGAAAAAACTCAGAAACTGACTCTGTCGCATGAAAACCTGCCAATACTACATCATAACCTGTGCAACACTATGCTTAAACGAACAGGCAGGGAAAAAGTTACCCTGCGCCTGGCGTTTATTCTGATACATCATAGTGTCAGGATGAAGCAGTATCGACATTGTCCCGTAACACCGAAGGCCGGGACCTGACCGTTGCTCTTTTATCCCATCCTTAAATGTGCGCAACGCCCGGGCGGCTGTGCCCGGAACATTTGAAAGCAGAGAGCAAGAACCGTTCAAGAAATTATCTTAATTTACCAATGCCGCGCGGCCGATTTGTTTACGCCGGTTAAAAGAGCGGATCGGGCTGCCGCGATTGCGACCGCAATGAACGGGATGCCTGTGGAATCTTTGAACGAACCGCTTCGCTTGAATACTGGGGTGCTGTGCTTCAAGTTTTTCTTCCGTATGGGCGGCGGGCGACGGAATCGGATATCGGATAATAGACGGCAAGGAACGTGCATTGACTTGGTAGGCCGCGGATGCCAGCGTATGATTCAAATTACCGAAGCAAGGTCGGCCTTTCTCAAGGCAGTTTATGGTCGCACTGGATAAACAATTTGACCACCACCACGGCACCAAGCCGCGAAGCAGCGTCCGCTGGCGCGATGAGTCTTGGCAGGCGGGAAAATCTCCTGGTCGCCGGATCGCAGAAATCCTGCCTGCCCGTAGCCACCGCGATACCTCCAATTTCTCCAATACCTCCTGTGCGAATGAAATAATCTATTGCGGTTATCGCTATGATCCGGAGTCGCAGCTTTATTACGTCCGCAATCGGAATTATAACCCCGTTCTTGGCCGTTGGATTCAGCGTGATCCGATTGGGTATCAAGGTGGGATTAACCTGTATGAGTATGTGGGGGGAATGGCGGCGGAGATGGTGGATCCGTGGGGGCTTGCTTGGTGGAATCCGGTGACTTGGTGGTTTCCGAATGGTGTTACGCCAGATGTGCAGATTCAGCAAGGCTCAATATCCGACTATAGATTGTTTAACGCGGCAGTCGGAAAAATTGGCGACTTTAGGCAAAGGCCTGGTGAGTCTAAAAAAGCTTGCCTCGCCCGGCTTGCCATGCTTTACGACCGGGCGACGATGTATATGGACGAGACCTATCAGGAAGCCGTGCAGGCCGAGGCGAACTCGCTTTATCAAGCGGGTGTTCTTGACCAGCTTTCGCAGGCAGAACGCCAAGCTATGATAACGGCCGCTCTGTCGATTGTCCCCACATTGGGAGAAGTTGGGGCCGCTGGGGCCGGCAGGATATTTTTTCCGCCCATTGGCGGAATTGTCGGCGGCGGTATGCAAATTGGCGGCCTTGGCATAATTACCGGCTACAACGTGACCCAAGCAATCCAGGGTTCGTCGGTGAATGTGCCTAGGCAATTTCGGCGCGAATTCGGCTTATTCCTAGCGATGCAGGGGCGGCTCAATTCATCCCTTGCAGGTGCGATCGGGAAATGCAAATGTTTCACGGGTTAAGGGGTCGTCGATGTTTCTAAGCGATGGCAATCCGCCGCCTATTCTATTTATCGCGGTCGAAGTTCAGATATTGTTCGTTCTCGTTTCGGGCATCGCTGTTTATTTCACGCGACGGGTTGCGAGGGCCAGCCTTAGGACATTCTGCTGCCATCTGTTTTTCCTTTGCGCCCTGCCTTTGCTAGTGGCGAACTGTCTCATAATTGGTCTTTGGACGTTACTCCTCCCGGGCTGGCTTCCGGCGGCAATCGCCTTCGCTGTACTTGGTTGCGCGTGGATTGCATTGATCGTTTTCGCTAAGCGCCCAGCGATTGATTGGCCGGCGTTAATCAACTCCGGCGGGAGTAGCTTCAGGCTGAATTTAAGGCGATCAGAAACCGCGGAGCATGGGCGTCCTGGCGATGAGGGTACTCAATGCGTCGAGTCTCAAAAGCCCGCGGGTGCTCCGCCTGCGTCGCGGCCAACGGACGACTCGGATTCCGCGGGAGCGCGAAAAGGTGGCGTCCACGGTTGATTACGGGCGGTTCGGGTGCCAGGCAAGATGGCCAAGTTTTTTGTTTGCGCTACTCAGAATGGTGTGCAGACAAGTTGCAGACGTTAGAATAGGTGGCTTAATTCCAGTCGCCTAGATTTCCGGGAAGTTGAAATGGTTGCATTGAGCGACAATGTTTTGGGCAGAGGGCAGTTGCCCGGAGTTGGTGGGCGGGAAACGGAAGGCACGAAACAGGCCCCCCGTTTCGCGGCGGGGGCCGTGCCGTCTGCTGCTCAGCATTTTGTCGAGCAGTATGCGGATGCCTACGGCAATACGCTGGTGTTCACTGGTCCGGGCGCGGATGGCATTTGGTTTACGGATGATGATGTGCAGTCCGATTACGGCGCGAACGAAATTATTTATTGCGGCTATCGCTTCGATCCTGAGTCACAACTGTATTATGTCCGTAATCGGACTTATAACCCCTCCCTTGGCCGTTGGATTCAGCGTGATCCGATTGGGTATCAAGGTGGGATTAATTTGTATGAGTATGTGGGCAGCGGGCCGGTGGCAGGGGTGGACTGGGCGGGCCTGGCGGGCGCTGCGCCCTCTGGCGGGATTTCCGGCCAAGTCGATTATACGTTTGCGATGCAATATTCGCATATGGTCACAAAGAAGGCGTCGGCATGGGTCGAGAAACTGAAACAGATGGTCGTTTCGAAAATGGTGTTTTCGGATAAGGGGCTAAGCATCGGGTTGACCGTTACGGGGGCGTCTCGGAGCAATTCGCTAATGGACCTTAGTGTGGCTGGGCTTGTCTTCACGGCGGGTTACACAATAACCCACCAGAACGGCTCGAAAACCACTGGTTCGCTTAATTCCTCACCGGGCATCGCGGGGGCACCGCCAAGTGTAACGGGCTCCCTTGCTAATACGCCACCTCCGGGCGGGGGATTTGGGTTCGGCGGAAGCGTGGGCTTGGGGGGCGCCGGGTTCTCCGCCGCGCTGAATCAAATATATTCCGCCGACGTTGGCGGCATCAAGACCCAGGTAAGCGTAAACGAGAATTATTCCGCGAATGGCTCTTTGACGGTCACCCCTTCCGGCACCTTGGGCTATACAATTCCGGGCCTTCCTGTCACCGTCGGCGGGTTCGGTGGAGGCACCGTTCCCATAATCGGCGGTGGGCCGGCGAGCGGGTATGCCGGGGCTAGCCTCATGGTCACGCTGGGTAAATGGAGTTTGACCGGGACGTATTGCCGGTCGGCGGCAGGGGGGAATGCCGGGGGCGCACAGCTTAAATGGGGCTACGGTCGGGGCTACGTGTACCTAAGAGGGTGGGACAATACCTCGAACAAGTCTGTCGGTCCGAACCCGCCGGGGGGGCTGGCGGCATCGTTGGATGGGAATATAAATATAAATGACAAGAAAGGGGATTAAGGTTATATGACGATCACCAGGTCCTACCTTCGCCAATTAGCGGGCGCATGCGCATCGCTTTCCGTTGCGCTTTGCATGTCGCAGGCCTCCGTTGCCAGCGGTGGGCCGAAAGGTTCAGTGAGTCGGCTGCGCGTGCCGCTGGACGATATCATTTGTCTTTGGTCGGCGACGGGAGACGAGTCGTTTCGCTACCCCGGCGGGCACACGTCGCAGTCATTCGACGCGCTGCTTTGGGGTGCCCTTACGCCCAGGGGGCACGCGGTTCCGGTTCGCCTGCTGTCGCTCGCGGTTCGGCGTTCCAAGAAATTCTGTATGGTTCAATTGGCCAGTAATGGCCTGATCGGTTATACCGCTTCCGACGGCGAGAAATTTAGGTCGCTGCTGTTTGATCCACGCAGCAATGGCTCGCTGGTAGCGGTGCTGACCCGGGCACCCGTTATCCAGACCTTTTTTGGGGTGGGGCCTTCGCAATCTTATCCGATGTTCCGAATGGGCGCGCTCAGGAGGCCCGGGAGGCACGTTTTTTTTATGTCGTTGTCACGAATCTGGCTGCGATTGATGTCGCGGCACTGCAGTCGCCTTTCTTACGATGGTCGCGACCGGGTGCTGACAGTTAGAACGCTGGCGCCAGGGGAAAGTTCCCGCGTACGCTTTACTTTTTCAAGTTGGCCGATGCCAGAGGCGCCCCGGCGGCTTTTCGTTATTATATCGGCTGTAGACAGGACGGTGGCGCTCCGCCACTTGACTGCTAGCGTTCATCTGCGACTGCTCCTTCCGGGCCTTTTTCCTAAGCTGCCAAGTTTCGCCGGCGGCTTTTCCCCAAAGGTCGTCGATCTTAATACCAAGCGGATTGATCGCTCTAATTTCGTGAAGCGCTATGCCGCTGCCGTGTCGGCGGCGGGGCAAATTTCCGCGCGAGCGGTAGCCGCCCGGCGCCGGTTCCTGAATTGGGCGGTCGGTCGAAAAGAGGCGAGCGTGTTGGATGGGTGGATTAACAAGGGAATTGCGCCGATGCGGCCCGCAGCGCAGGCCGTGAAAGGAGACACCAAGTGAAGTTAACAATGCCGGGCTGGCTATCATGGACCGCAGGGAAAATTCTCCGGCCACGCTGTTATGGCGTATCGGTATTGCTTGCAGCCGAGGCGGTTAGCCTGTGCTGCTGTTCACTGTTTGCGGCGGCCAATGTGGCGGCTGTACCGCCTTCGCCCACACCTGTGCCGCTGCCGCGTATGATTCGACTGGTTCAAAGCATCCCGGATCGCATGGCGCAATTGGACCAGCAGTTGAGGACAAAGGCACCCCTGGGAAAGATGGAGTTGTCGATACATCTGGGGCGCGACGTTTTGGCACCCCATCGAGGCCATGGGCGCCGGGCATTCCCGCCGTTCGCGGCGAGATCCGAGTTCTTTTCCTATCATAATGGCAATTGTGATGCGGTGTTCACCGCGCGAGGCGGCACCGAATGCTATTGCGGCCACAAAGGGAATATCCGGTACGCCGCCGTCTTTGAAAATCACTTCGTAAATAAGGTCTTTTTCGTTATCGGCAAGCGCGGCGTGAAGGCGGCCGCATTGCCGCCCGTGCCCCGGTGGCTGGCCAAGGGAGTGCCTACGGATCCGGCGAATTGGAACATCCCTAAGGCTGTCGTCATTACACCAAGTTTTACGATTTCGCCGGCGGAGCTGTGGAATTGTGACTCTGCCGCTATAACGATCAACCCTTGCAGAGCGAAATTCCAGTTCGCAACGGGCTATTTTCGGTTTGGTTTCGGTCGGTACCGGCGTGGCCAGGCTCCCCCTCCATTGCGAACGGTTGAGATGTCTGGCTTGGAGAGAAAACACGGCTTGGAAAGCGAGACGATCCTATCGATCAGGACGGGCACCTGGACGGCCGCGCTGCCTATTCATCTGACGGGCAATTCGCTTGCGAAGCTTGGGTTTAACGCGGTGCCACTAACGGCCAAGACGCCCGCTCCTGCGATAAACCCGCTGACACCGGCGCAAATTGCCAGGGTTCGGGTGATGCGGGAGCGTTTTGAAAAATGGGCGGGTGTGCGGAGCCGATTGCACCCGGGGTCACAGGTCAAACTGAAAAAGAGTGGTGGCCACAAATGAGCCGGTGCACGGGCGCACGGGGGCTATTGTCAGATGTTGCGGGTGCCCATAAATCCAGCGCCGGACAGTTTGCCGTTTGCGTCCAATCAGGGATAGAATCCGCCTAAACCAATTGTCTGCGGAGCAATTATCTTGGTCGCGCTGGATAAGCAATTTTTTCACCACCACGGCACCAAGCCGCGAAGTTGCGGCCGCTGGCGCGATGAGTCTTGGCAGGCTGGAAAATCTGCGGAGCGCCGGACCGCAAACATCTTCTCTGCCCGTAGCCCTCGCGATACCTCCAATTCCTCCAATGCCCCCTGTGCGAACGAAATTATCTATTGCGGCCATCGCTTTGATTCTGAATCGCAGCTTTATTACGTCCGCAATCGGACGCATAACCCGGTGCTTGGCCGTTGGATTCAACGTGATCCAATCGGGTATGCAGGCGGAATTAATTTGTATGGGTATGTCGGCGGTCTCGCTGCGGCGCAAACCGATCTGTCGGGCTTCGGCGGGCGCACGCTACTACCGCCGGGCGGCGTTTGGGTGGGTGGTGGGACCGGCATCATTTATCGCCACGGCGTTCCTTTTCCCAATAATAACAATACCGGCAACGCAAACCCGCGATGGCGGCCGTCGAGCTATAACGATTGCCTGAGCTGTTGGTTGGTGCCCTTTGATATGCTTGCGGTCCAAACAGGTGCTACAGTTGCTTTCCTTTCCGGGTTTAGTCTTCTCGTTGCGCCGGAGTTTTCGTTCGCCGAAGTAGCCGCGTTCTTCGGGGACGTCGCCGGCGTCGCGGGCGCTTTCAGCGACCTTGTGGAGGACGCGGAAGCATGCGAGAAATGCAATCCATGCGCGAGCAATATCAGCAAGATGAGAGACGACGTTAAGACGGCTGGCCATACGCTCAAAAAACTTCACGACCTTGAGAAAAAGGCTAAGGATATTTTCGAGGATTTGGGAAAAATCGTCAGGTTCGGTCTCGGTTAGCCAGGGTCTTTTAGTTTTCCCTTTATTCGGCCTTTTTCGTCCTTATGAGGTTTTAGGAATGGACGATTTACTGGGAAATTAGATCGAGCTGGCCCTTGAAAATCTACGCAACCCCGAAAACTAAAAGGCCCTGCTCGGTTAGCCACCGCGCCGGCGATAATGAAGTCGGGCCGTGACTGGAAAATGCGGTAATGCTGCGAAAGGTGTTTTATGTCTGATCAATCTTCGTTCAAGCGCGATCAACTAAAGATAAACCTGACATTAGTTCTCAGTTTTTTCCTTTGGGTGCATGCGGTATTCAGTTTCCTTCGCCAAGGGCCGCCGGGTTGGTCGCCGGATATAGATGTGATCGCTTGCTGGTTTTGTGCGCTTAATATATGGAGAAAGGTCGCGCAGGCAGCCAAAGCTCTTTTAGGAAATGGCCAATGGCCCGTGACCGGAGCCAGCCGGCTTACGAGACAAGCCTGTCAGCGGCTTACCATCGTCATGAAGGTGATGTTTGCGATATTCAGCCTGCTTTGCGTTTGGCTCTTGATTTCTCCGGTGTTGCTCGCTATACCGGCGCTCACGTCGGCCATGGTGGCCGCCTTCGCCTCCATTTTTCCGGGGTTGTTCTGGGCGAGCGGTCGGATGCTTTTGAGCGCCGAAAGCCGCAAATCCGAGTCGCCCGAGTTATCTGGCGGGCCGGTCCGATCCGATCGCCCGCCGGGGGGCGCCGAAGGCTGAAAGCGCCAAATGTCCCGTCTTCGGGATGATATTACACCGTGGACAGCCGCCTATTAAAGCCTGGGTGTGCGCTGCGCGGTGCACTTGCGAATAAGGTTGTATCTTTTGGTGGCCTGCCGGTTTGCGTGGCACGACGAAGAGTGGTGATGTCCCTTGGATCGTCGGCTTGTCGGAGGAAAGCCCGCCGCGCTTCCCGGACGGCCTGAATCCGGTGGAACTGATTAAATCATTGGGAAAGCTCGGTGGCATCGCCTGGCCAGCAGGTACTGCGGCGCTTAATGTGGGATGAAGAATGTGTTTAAGCATTTGGAGAGTTGTTCAGACGGCGTTGCGTTTTCGCAGCATCAGCACGCTCAAGCCGCCGACGGCGAGGAGGGCCAGCGAGGCCGGCTCTGGTGTAGTTACCCAGATTGAATAGTTCGTGTTTGTGACCGACGCCGTGACCAGAAAATAGGCGTGTTCGCTGCCGGTCGCATCGGCACCGGGTAAATTCTGCTGGTCGGAATAATTCAGCTCAAATTCCGTGTTAAACAGGCCGGTCCTGGTTGTCGCCACATCAATGTTCCAGGATGGACTTGCGCTCGGGTCGTCGGGCGGAAGATTGCTGAAATCGGGCAGCGTGATTGTAATTTCCGAGTCGCCCGAGGAAGTGATACTGTCCAGGTTCATTGAATCGGCGGGGGTATTGGGCAACGGATCGCCAAGAATTGCAGGCGCGACCGCACTGGCCATTTCGCCGCCTCCGGTTGCGCCAAATGCGTAGGGATCCGCTACTGGATTTTCGGCCAACGGCGCTTGCGGTTGCGGCGCCAATTGAACTACATTGCCATTCAAAAAAAAGGCCGGTCGGGCATGCTCCAGAACCTGCACTGTAGCGCTTTGCGTGATCGAGAAATGATTGGCCGTATCGGTCAGCGTGACGCCAATCGTATTGTTGCCATAGCTCAAATGGCTTGAGTCGAACTGGAACTGCTGCAGGATATAGGCATTGCCGCCATTGGCCGCTTCTGTACCAGAAACCGTCGCGGAGTTACCATAGGGTGTGGATTCGTAAATGCTGTAATTGAGTGGGTCAGAGCCGGATGGCGCATTGTTATAAATCTGCGCGTTGACGGTATCCACGTACCCATAGAGGATAGGCGAATAAAGAACTTGCGATGAAAGCGCTCCCTGTTCCGTACCAGCAACCAATCGCCCGCCGGACAAAAGAAGGCACAGAACCACCAGTCCCGGTAAAAATCGAGTTGATGCAGACGCACCTTCGGTCGCATTGGAACCGGCTGGATTCGAGGCTCGCCCAATTTTTGAGGAGTTTTTCATAACTGCCCGAAATAATAAGGCCCGCGACAGAAATATACGCCGCCACGAATTTCAGCGCCGGCATCGCAATTGCAAAGGCCTTAATCCGTGAAGTGCGCCCGCTCCACAATTTGCGGGCGAATACCTCGCCGGGCGGCTCACTCGCATTTGCGCAGCAATAGCCGTTCACGGCCTATCCGGCCTGTCAAGCTCACAATGGTCCTGACCATGGATAAAGTGTACCCCCGGTGCCAGAAGAAAAGCAAATAAATTCTTACGGAAAAGTTCAGGCTTAAATTTGAGCGTTGCACACAACACCTATCATAAAATAAGCAGATCGCCTGTTAAATACGGAGTGTGCGGTGCTCCCTTGCGGTTCGAAAGGTAGCGTCTTTTTGTGACACCCCGGGCGACAGCCTCCGCAGGCGTTGGAACACAAGTTTCTCGAATTTGCACATGGCACGGTCGCCCGCCCGTGGCCTGCCGGTTTCCGTGGCCCGGCGAGGAGCGGTGATGACCATTGGGGCTTCGGTTTGCCGGGGGAAAGCCCGCTACGCCTGTGGGGACGGCCTGAATCCGGTGGAACTGATTAAATCATTGGGAAAGCTCGGTGGCATCGCCTGGCCGACGTGGCCCGCAGAAAATGGTGCCGGTCCAGAGGGCAGATGTTTTCTGGTTTGTAAATTCAGGATATTTATTTTTTGCTCCATTGAGTCACTCCATTAAAAGTTGTGGTTTTCAAGTCACTGTCGCGGTGGGCGTCGTGGCTGGTGCGGCGGTCGTCCTGGCTGTTTCTTTTCACGCAAGACGCCCGCCCCCCAAGGTGGTTTGACCTGCGGCATGTGTTTCACTGAATTTAGCTGTTGATTCCGTGCCTTCTGACAGGATATTGGTGGCGGATACTGGTGTGGCAGTTTATCCGCCTCCGCTGTGGTCGTTTACAATAAACAACGATCTATGAACAGAAAAATAGTGTCCGTATTACGAACTGCGTCTACTCTATTATTTCCGGATTTGGATAATAGGCGTGCATGAGAAGTCCGCCGTTATTTCCGCTCTGTCAGCAGGACGCTTTTGTTTTCCG